>NZ_JBNNSK010000009.1:0-237581 GCF_050277655.1 Peribacillus sp. NPDC097675
TCAATGAATAATTATAACAATAGAAAAACAGGTGGAGAAAAACGAGTTGTTTTTCTCCACCTGTTTTATTTTAGGGACTTATTAGACAGCCCCCTAATTAATCGTATATGAAATTAGTTCACTTAATTTGTTCATTTTGCAACATGCTGGTTTTTTCCAAAAATAAATATGATAAGGAAACTGACCAAGCTAATGGGGTATTCCCATTAGGAATATTACTTCCCCCAATATATAATTCTGGTACTTCCCAATTCAAAGGTATGATTTTTTTTGTTTTATCAATATAGTCCATTGCCTTGTTCACCATACCTAATTCGAGGTAGCACAATCCAATCCAAGGTAGGCCGAAGCACCATTCGGCTTCTTGGCCATCATTATAATATAGGTCATTCTCATAACGGATACATCCGTGGGTCCTTTCAAGACGGTCAGTAACATTCTCTAAAATTTTCAGAGCTATATTACGGTCAACAAGACGGTATGGATAAATCAATGATAAAAGGGAAAGATCAGTTTCTTTCGTGTAGCTTTCTCTCGGGAGCAGGAAACGAAGTGCCTCCTCCCCATTCTTGATTAATTCTTCCTTTACCGTGACAAGCATTTTCACGGAAGTTAACCCGGCTACACAAGCACCAATGCTCGATGCATGTATTTCAATATTTTCTTCCCACATTCCGTTATCGCCGGCCTGCCAATATTGAAGGCACTCCAAATAGTCGACTAGCTTTTGAACAATTTGTAAGTCGTGTTCATCTCTCAAGACCTTTTGTCCATTCCGGTAACCTTCTCCGACACCCCATAAGAAAGCTCCAATAGCATCATTCTGGGCATGCCCCCATTCAACTGGAAGTTCTTTAAGATCAGTGGAATATCTCGCATGAATATACTCAAATAGATACTGAGGTTTCTTTTTGGTATGAATGTCTATCTTCCATTCATACGTACGAAATATATCAAATAAAGCATGGTAGGCTTTTATATAACGGTCGGATGAATCATTTACATAAGGTAACACAGTATAAACTACGTCCCTTATCCATACATAATTATAATCTTGCGAAATACTTGCCGTATATGCTCCATTAGAAAGACGCATACGATCAAGAACCTCTAAGGCACCATTTACATTCATTACTTAAACACCTCCGAGCGATTTGCTTATTCCCATTGTTAACAGCCATTCGGTTTTTAAACATTCACCATTAAATTAAAGCGCTTACAATTTGATATCATCTCTTATAGAATATGTAGTTCAATGTAAATTTGATAATCAAGCACCCCCTTTTCTTTTACAGTGCGTATTTATTTTAATGGTTCTTTTTTCACAAAAAGAATACCAGTAAGAATATCCCCTTACTGGTTATATCGACCTATTTTAAAAACATTTAGCACTTTCATTAACTTTCTTATAATAATATTCGTAATGCCATTAGAGAAAGTATTCCTACAAGCACAGTAATCATTAAACTTCTTGTTAAAATGGCCACTGCAAAGGAAGGTATTGCAGCACCTAGTTTCACTATATTGTCTTTTACGGAAAAGACCTGGTCAGCCAAAAGAAGTTCCTGGGCAAGCAAGGCAGCCATGACCGCAACTGGAACTTGTTTGAGCCAATTAATACCCCACTCTGGAATTTGAATCTTGCTCAGTATAATTAACGGAATGACTCTAGGGATGAATGTGACGATTGAAGCCCCTAAAATGACAAAAAGTATATAAACATTTATTTCCACCGTTCAATCACCATCCCTATAGTTGATGCAAGTATGGTAGCAATGATAACACCTGTACTACCGGAAAATACAAAGCTTGCTAGTACAACAATGAAGATGGCGGTTACGGCTACGACAATATCAAAAAAGTACTTTTTTTGACTTAAAATCTGTAATACGAGAAGTCCGATAAACATCGCGGGCAATGCAAAGTCCATACCATATTTCTCGGGAGTGGGAATCCATTGACCAAAAAAGCCTCCTGCCATGTTTGCAATGAACCAGTTTAAATATGCTGTAACATTCAGGCCTAACATCCACTTAAAATCGACAGTTTTCTTTAGTTGAGCATGGTTAATGGCAACAGCAAATGTCTCATCTGTTAACAAAGCACCTGTTAATAGATTTTGTTTCGTTGTTTGATATTGAAAATATGGTGCCAATGCCGCACTTAATAAAACATGACGGCTATTAATGAAAAAAATCGTAAAAACAATGGCAGAGACCGGATGACTTGCCGCAATCATCCCTGCCGCTATAAATTGTCCGGAACCTGCATAAAGTAAAAGTGACATTAGTGCAACTTCAACCATGCTTAAACCAGCGGTCTTTTCTACTACCCCTGCTGCGAATCCAATACTAAGATAACTAAGTAAAGTAGGGATGCAATCTCTTACGCCTAACCAAAAGCTATGCCTACCACCAAAATCAGTAAATGCACGATTTTTTTCCAACCTATCCTGCGCCATAAGTTCCGCCTTTAGTATGTATTTTTACTCTCTCAATAGCTCTGGCAATTCTCGATATATTTTAATAACATCCTCTATCTTCATCCTAACCAGACCGCTTGAAGACGGAGCTACAAATTCCATAGTATCCTTTGATAAGGGTTCTTCCTGTAATCCCCATGGAATGTTTCGTTTTTGTCGATACTCTTGATATACTCCCTTACCGACGAAACAAACTAGTTTAGGTTTATAAACTGCGATTTTTTCAAGCAGCTGCTTTCTTCCTTCTTTATACTCTTCTTTTGTGATATCAACAGCACCTTGAGTTGGTCTAGAAACAATATTAGTAAACCCATAACCTAAGTCTAATAAAGTGATGTCTTCAGAAGGATGATATTTTCTTCTTGTTAATCCTGACTCGAATAGAATCTTCCAGAAGCGGTTGTTCGGGTTGGCATAATGATGTCCTGTCTGTCCGGAACGAATACTAGGATTGAAACCAACAAATAAAATATCCAGATTTTTCTTTAGATGATCGGGTATGCTATGCATTGTAAATCTCCTTCTATATCGTAAACTTATCTATTTTTTATTATTGTACAAAACTGTAAAATATTTAACTACCTTTTCGGATGTTTTTATCTTGAAAAAAATATCTAAAGCCTATTAAGATATTGTATAAAAAACTTTTACATTTTCAAAAAATATAAAAGTAAACTAAGTACCGCTAATCTCTATTTACCTTGACATGGGGAGCTTATTTCTTTCCTAGTTCCACTTACAATGTTTATAAAACCGCTATATGTAGTTCGCTTCAGATTCTCCTTTTAAAAAACTGTTTCTGCCTGTGAGTGCACTTGTACATTTCCAAACATTAAAGAAACAGCCATCACACAGAAGGCTGTTTCTATTTATAGTTCATACCACTATCCAGAACCTAAAAGATTGAATTACTCTTCTTTCATATTATCGTGTTTTTTACACTTATTATCATGCTTACACTTGTCCTCTTCTTTTTTCTTAAGTGCAGCATTGAACTTATTATCGACCGTAAAAATATACCCTGGAAAGATTTCAATAGTAATCGAATCACCCGATTGAAACTGCGCAAGAATTTTCCCTATACCAAATTTATTAGAACCTTTGGAAAAAATGGACATTAAATGACCCCCTTTTCATTGCCTTCAACCATAGTATATGGATGCCTTGTCCCATCCGCTTGGACTTATTCTTTTAGATTCTGGAAAATAGTTGATAGGTAATGAGGGAGGGGAATTTAAAAGTAAAAATAATAAACCGATGAGCAGTTTGACAGGAAATTATTCTGGATATCAAAAAACAACCACGAGGGTTGTTTTTAAGAGACATTTTGCTTTTGTTGAATAAGTGCTCGTTTTTTTTACGCAGTTATTTTTGTGACTGTATGTTAGGTTTCAGCAAACCACCCGATGATAACCATTTCATAACTATCGGAACCGCCACCACGCCACCTATAATGAATGCAGCACAATAGAGCCAATTCCAATCAGCCATTATTCAACTTCCACCGGCATAAGACTTACTAAAAAACGATATCTTTCTTTAACGGAATGCTTATACAACTCTTTAATCGAATCTTTTAGTAACCTATATTTTTCTGTTGTTGTAAATGAACTGTTTTTAATGTGCATTCTTGCTTCGAAAAGAAATTCGAGATACTCTTCATATGATTCATCATATACTTCCATAAGATCATTACGAATCTTTTTAGCAAGCTGTGGGCTTGCACCATTAGTAGAAACACTAATTGAAAGCTTTCCCCTATGCAGTGATGCTGGGATATGGAAATTCCCGAGCTCAAGATTGCTGATAACGTTGACAAGTTGGTTCTGGTGAGCATTTTTGTATATTTCCTCATTTATCTCTGAAGAGTTGGTTGCCGCAATGATTAAAAAGGCATCTTTATAATCCGCCGGTTCAACTTCTTTAAGAACGACATGAACGTTACCCTGTTCTTGAAGTGGCCTGAACCCTTCACATATCTCAGGACTTATTACAGTTACAGTAGCTCCTGCTTCAAGCAAAGGAACAGCTTTCATTAAAGCGATTTTACCACCGCCAATAATGACACACTTCTTATTTTCAATCTTAAGCGTAATCGGATACATAAGCACTCTCCCCAGACAATTCTAGTATTCTTTCTCCTATTATTTGTTCAATCTTTGGATGATAGCCGAGATAATGGCAAAGGACAAATTCTTGCTTGCTTGCCCGTTGGATTTCCACTATAGCCTTTTGCATCGATTGCATTAAAAGCCCGGTGAATAATAGATAAGGAATAATAAAGATTTGTTTTACTGGATATGAATCCACCTGTATCAGTGCATCTTCAAAACTTGGTGTGGCAGCTGTCAAATAACAGTCTTTCACTGTAGTATTGGGCATCCGAATTTGAAGTAACTCTGCTATATGGCTTAAGTCCTTTTTCACGTCAGGATCACTGCTACCCCGGCCAACTAAGAGAACCAGTGATTCCCCAGTCATCATTTTTTTCGTTTCTAGCAATCGCTCTTCTAGAATATCAACCATTTTCTCGCTGACGCCTATCGGTCTGCCATATTTCAATTCGACCTCCGGAAAATGATTTTTCATTTTACGTAAAACATCCGGAATATCATGTTTAGCATGTGCAGCAGTTAATAATAGAACAGGGATTACGTTAATTTTTGTAGCCCCCCGTTGTACACACGTTGCATAAGCGTCCTCTATCGTCGGACTAGCCAATTCCAGAAAGCAATACTCTTGAATCGTGTTTGGCTGCCGTTTCATACATTCTTTTATAAAATTAACAGCTTGCGAAGAAGCCTCTTTAACACGACTTCCATGGCATATGTAAAGAATAGCTTCCATCAAAAGGCCTCGTTGGCCAATAACTTTTCGACTTGCCTTGGTTCAAACCAGTTAATTTTTTCATTTAGTGCAACCACTTCTCCTACTAAAATCATACAAGGATTCGAGATACTTTCGTTTTTGGCAGTTTCCAATATATTAGCCAGTGTACTGATGGCCGTTTGTTGTGTATTTAGTGTCCCCCAATGGATTAATGCTACAGGTGTTTCCGGTTTTTTTCCATGTTCCAGGAGTTTTTCTTGGATATATGGAAGATTTTTAATACCCATATAGATGGCCAATGTATCGATACCTTTAGCGAGAGATTCCCATTTGATATTATCTTCTTCATCCTTTTTTCGATGACCTGTTATAATGGCGAATGATGAAGCATGTTCTCTATGGGTCACCGGAATCCCCGCATATGCAGGAGCGGCTATACCTGCAGTGATGCCTGGCACAATTTCAAAGTGTATTCCATTTTCGGCAAGCTCCTCTGCTTCCTCTCCCCCTCTCCCGAACACAAATGGGTCTCCACCTTTTAAACGTGTGACAACCTTACCTTTTTTTGCATACTTGACAAGAAATCGATTGATTGTTTCTTGTTGCAGAAGATGATAATCCGGCAATTTCCCACAATTAATCAATTCGACTCCTTCTTTTGCATATGTCAACAATTCTTTGTTGACAAGACGATCATATAAAATTACATCCGCTTCTTGGATGCATCTCAATCCTTTTACCGTTATTAAATCTGGATCTCCAGGACCGGCTCCTACTAGATACACTTTCCCCATTTGCAATCCGCCTTTCCCTAGGAGTATTGTTTAAAATCATACATGCTCCACTTTCAATGTTTTTCTTTTCATATGACGATACGTCTGTAATGCAAGGTATTCCCAAAGAAATGTTTTTCCAAATCAATTTCAATGAACTGGGCTACCATCTCCTCTGAATCAGCCGTGATTATGACATGGTCTAGTTCATTATTGATTGTAACTTCAAACTGATAAAGATTCATCGTTTATTTATCTTTTGATATATTTGTAAGACTAATCTGTTGGACATAGGTGAGAATAAAACCTGTAATTTCAACACACATCATCCAATGGCATGCTGCTTTAGGAAGTTGTAAGTATAGTCCTGCTCCTTTGAACATATTCCTTTTTTAAAGCACGTGCTGGTCTCCAAATCTTTACGGACTCCATTTCTTTCTCTTAATCTATATTTATATGGCTCTCTTTGTTGTCAAATAGTCGATAACCTGTTCGACGCACTCTTCTATGCTATACTGATCGGATTCCAAAACGATTTCAGGATGTTCAGGTTCTTCATAGGGAGAATCGATTCCAGTAAAGTCTTTAATGATACCTTTACGTGCCTTGTCGTAAAGACCCTTCGGATCGCGGACTTCGCATTCTTCAAGTGGACATTTTATGTACACCTCAATAAACTCACCTTCATCAAGCAGGTCGCGTACGATTTGACGATCTGCCCGAAAAGGTGATATAAATGCCGTTAATACGAACTGTCCACTGTCAACGAAAAGCTTGGAAACTTCACCAATACGTCTAATATTCTCCGTGCGATCTTCTTCTGAGAAGCCTAAATCTTTATTGAGACCATGACGGATGTTATCCCCGTCCAAAACATAACTTCTTATATTCCGATTATATAGCTCTTTTGCGACAGCATTGGCAATCGTTGATTTTCCAGATCCTGAAAGCCCGGTGAACCATAAGACGGTACTCTCATGTCCGTTTTGCTTCCGACGTAATTCCTTAGATAAAGAGGATTCATGCCAAGTTACATTACTACTGCTACTTTTACTCATTAATATCCCTCCTTTAATCGCTTACTATCCATTAGTTATATACCTCATTCTTTTTAAGACCTTCTATTAACACTTCAATTACTTCTTTGCGGCTGAATGTCGCTGGCGGGATTTCTCCGTTTCGCAGCATTTCCCTAACCTTCGTACCCGATAAGATAACATGATCTTCTTTGCCATGTGGACATGTCTTTGCAGAAGCCATATTTCCACATGTTTTACAATAGAAACTATGTTCAAAGAATAATAATGTTATTCCTAACTCATCAGAAGTAAAAGTACTGAAGATTTTTTGTGCATCATACGTTCCATAATAATTGCCGACTCCCGCATGGTCACGACCGACAATAAAGTGAGTACATCCGTAGTTTTTACGTACCATTGCGTGGAAAATAGCTTCTCTAGGTCCTGCATAACGCATCGCAGCAGGGAAAACAGCGAGTGAAACTCGCTCTTTAGGATAATACTTTTCAAGTAATACTTTATAGCTATCCATACGAACATCAGCAGGGATGTCGTCGGATTTGGTAGCACCAACTAATGGATTTAAGAAGAGTCCGTCTACTATCTCCAGCGCTGTCTTTTGAATATATTCATGTGCACGGTGAACAGGATTCCTAGTTTGAAATCCAACAACCGTTTTCCAACCTTTTTCTTCAAAAGCCTTACGTGTTTCAATTGGATCTAAATAATGATCCTCGAATAATGAACGCTCAATTCGTTTAACAAGTTTAATTTCTCCACCCACATAAACATCGCCACGATTATACAGGTTTTTAACACCCGGGTGGTTCTCATCATCCGTTTGATAGACTAGAGTGGCTTCCAATTGCTTATCAGGAGTGAAAATATCGGAAATCGTAAGGACTCCATAAATTTGTCCTTCGTGCGTCAACTTTACTTTTTCCCCGATAGAAAGTTCCTTTGCAATATCATCATCAAGAGGTAATGTAATAGGTATACTCCACACATGTCCGCTCCTCAGGCGCATGTCCTTGACAACAGATTGATAGTCTTCTTTTGTAAAGAAACCTTCAATTGGACTATAGGCTCCATTCCCAATAAGTTCTAGGTCACTTAGAGCAATTTCATCTATCTCCACTGATTTTTCAATATTTGTCAAATCATAATCTGGTTCAAAACGGTTGATTAATGTTCCTCCATGCGGCAAACTTATAGTCACTTTGATATCCCCCTGAATTTTTTATTTAAGATAAATGTAATCCACACTCTGTTTTTTGTGCACCTTGCCAACGTCCTGAACGAAGATCCTCTGCATTTATAGCTGGTGCCGTACATGTTTTACAACCGATACTTGGATACCCATTATCATGGAGTACATTATATGGTAAGCCATTTTTATGTGCATACCTCCAGACATCTTTCCAAGTCCAATGTATGAGCGGGCAAATTTTTATGGATTTGAATTTGTTATCCTTATTTATATATTCGGTCAAGGCCCTTGTTTCCGATTGTTCCCTTCGAAGACCAGATAGCCAAGCGGTCGCCATGGAAAGCACATCAGTTAGCGGCGTAATTTTGCGGAGGTTACAGCATTTATTTGAATCACGAAGCCATAATTCATCACCGAATTGAGCTGCCTGTTCTTCTAATGTCAATTCCGGTTTCTTCATTTCAATTGATAACTGTGGGTACCGCTTTTTTACTTGTTCGATTAATTGGTATGTTTCTGTAAAATGAACATCCGTATCTAAAAAAACGATTTTAGCTGCAGGGTTGACCTTTGCTAGCAGGTCCGTCAAAACAATTCCTTCAATACCAAAACTACAAGCATAAATGAGCTTATCAGCATACTCGGAATTAGCCCATTCGAGTACTTCTAGAGCGCCTTTTGACTCACTATCTACTGGAAATGAAGGAAGTATCGCTGTATCAATGTTTTCATAGTTTAATATTTCTGCCAATTCTATCCCCCCTAAGTATCTCCTTATGATCCCTCAAGTATTTGTTATAACCTCTCAAACATAATTAATTGTTTAATAAAATAAAAAGGCAGTTTTAACCAATAATTCCTCATATATCAGTTAAAACCACCTCTAGTTTTTCTAGTCAGCAGTCACTTTATTTAATTCTCATTTTTTCATTTCTTTCCATCTGAATAACCTTACCGTCCTGAATGATAAGTGTTATGGATCCATATTTCATCGTTTTCAGCATTTCTTGCAACCGTTCAAATATTTCCCCCAGCTGATTTTCTTTTTCCAAGGCCATTCCTCCTCTAAGAAAACTCGTCGACTATCTTGTCGTAAAGATGATCAGCTTGTTAAATGGATTCACCTAAATATAAGACCATCATTTATATATTCATTAATTTTCAAAATAAGAAAATCCCTCCATGATGGAAAGATTGATAAGGTAATCTTATTAACCTTATCTTCAAAAATGATGACATTTTCCCTGGGTTTAGCACCTTGAATACATCATGTAGGTCGCTGAATATCAAAGGGTCAGACCCTTCCTCACCCTGGTAAAGTTTTATTATTTTAAATATTAACATATATTAAATCGTTGTCAATCTAGTTTTCATATAAAATAACTCGGTTTAATATTTTGGATGAACTGCTATTATTATACACAAACTGCTTATACTTGCTACATTATTCTTTACATTAAATAAAAAGGCTTATTTATTCCAAAACACACTCGAATTAAATAAGCCAATAGTCATCTATAAGGAAATCATAATATCTTTACTTAGATTATTATGCCTTACTTTCTTTTTTGAATGGCTTCTACAAATTCATTTACTTGGCTTTGTGTACGATTCAGCAATTCTTCATCCCTAATGGGGCTTAATGGATTCTGCTTTTCCACTTCCTTATCCACAAAGTATAAACCCTGCATCGGTTCTCCTTTTAAAATTGAAATTAATGGTTTCAAAGCATAATCTATTGCTAATAAATGCCTGTTGCTTCCCCCAATCATAATCGGTAACACTGGCTTATCTTTAAATGCGCCCTCAGGCAATAAATCAATTAAAGCTTTCAACACCCCTGTATACGATGCCTTATAGACAGGGGAGCCGATAATGATACCGTTAGCTTGTTTAATCTTTTCTGCAAGCAATAGTATATCTTCGCTGTCATAGCGTCCTTGGAATAAATCAATTGGTGAAAAGTCCGTAATAGAATAATATTCAGTGGTAAATCCCTCTTTTTCAACTAATTTCTCGATATATTTTAATGAGATATCTGTTCTTGAAGGTATAGCAGGACTGCCTGACAAAATTACGATTTTGCTCATTTATGATTCCTCCTTATGTCTTATCCAGAAAAAGATTATTGATCCAAGCAAGGCCATGTCTATCCTCTCATGAGATATGATTCCTTTCAGATCAAGAATTCCTTACTTAATTATCTAAATAATCAGAAAAAAGTCAAATAATATGGTTGGTCTTTATATACTAATCCTCCACTTTAAAAAAACTGTCCGTATAGGACAGCCCATTGTAAAACACCCCGACTTAATATACAGGATTTTTAATCATATCAATAAAAAGTTGCATGAACCGATTATCTTCTGTTAGTTCTGGATGAAATGCACTGATGAGGACATGTTCTTGCCTAGCAGCGACAATATTTTCTTCAAAACTTGCTAATACCTCCACATTTTCACTTACTCGTACTGCAAGTGGAGCTCTGATAAAGATCCCCTGAAAAGGATCATCCATCCCTTTTATAAGTAATGGTGCTTCAAAGCTTTCCCGCTGCCGGCCGAAACCATTCCTTTTCACCGTAATATCCATCAACTCAAGATGAGGTGCTTCCGAACTACATAATTCCTTGGCCACTAATACCATGCCAGCACAAGTGCCGAAAATCGGTTTCTTTTGTTTGTAAAACGCGGCAATCGGTTCCTTGAAACCGTAATGATCCATCAGTTTTCCCATTGTGGTACTTTCTCCACCCGGTATGATTAAGCCGTCAATATCTCCTAATTGTTCGGGCTTCTTGACAAGTACTGCCTGTTCACCTGCCGACTTGACTTGATTCATGTGTTCATCGACAGCCCCCTGTAAACCTAAAACCCCTATGGTTATCATGTTACCACCCACGTTCCTGCATTCTCTCAGATGGGACTAACTTAGAAATATCCATTCCTTTCATGGCGCTTCCCAATTCTCTTGACAGTTTACCCATCAATTCATAATCGGTAAAATATGTAGTTGCTTGTACGATGGCAGCTGCGAATTTTTCGGGATCCTCCGATTTGAAAATACCTGAACCAACAAATACACCATCTGCTCCAAGTTCCATCATCAGTGCAGCATCAGCTGGCGTAGCTATACCACCTGCTGCGAAGTTTACTACAGGCAATTTCCCAGTTCTTCTGATTTCTTTAAGAACTTCATAAGGCGCACCAATGTTTTTTGCTTCAGTCATTAATTCATCCTCACTCATCATACTGACTTTACGTATTTGGGACTGAACTTTTCTCATGTGCCGGACAGCTTCAACAATATTCCCCGTTCCAGGTTCACCCTTAGTTCGAAGCATGGATGCCCCTTCACCGATTCGTCTGGAAGCTTCACCTAAATCGCGGCAACCACATACAAAAGGTACCGTATAATCGCTTTTCAATATATGGTATTCTTCATCGGCCGGAGTCAGTACTTCACTTTCATCGATGTAATCCACTCCCATCGATTCTAAAATTCTTGCTTCAACAATATGGCCAATTCTTGCTTTAGCCATAACAGGTATGGAAACGGCATTCATTACCTCCTCAACGATTCTCGGATTGGCCATCCTTGCCACCCCTCCTGCTGCACGAATATCCGATGGTACCCTTTCAAGGGCCATAACAGCGACAGCACCTGCTGCTTCGGCAATTTTTGCTTGCTCCGCATTTACGACATCCATAATGACGCCACCCTTTTGCATTTGTGCCATTCCTCTTTTAACAGTGTCGGTTCCTACTAACTTTTCCATTATTCTTCCCCCTAATATTTGCATTTTTTAGATTTGTTTATTAGTATAAGCAAGAATTGACCACATTAAAAGTATCAGTTTTTCAAAAAACTATAGGGTCAGTAGTTAATCTTGAATTAAGGTGGAAGATAAAATGAATATGCTAGCATGCAACTTAAATCGCTTAAACGAAGAACCATTGTATGAACAGTTATATTTACACATAAAGAACGAAATCATTGATGGACGGCTTCCCTTTGGTACAAAACTTCCCTCAAAGAGAAAATTAGCGGAGTTTCTTCAAATTAGTCAAAACACAGTCGAAACTGCATATGAGCAGTTATCTGCTGAAGGCTATGTTGAGGTCATCGCAAGAAAAGGATATTACATTCAGACCTCAGAGGATTTGGAATATACACAACCTTTGAATGCTCCCGTGACAAAGACGGTAAATACTGTAGAGGATTTCACGTATCATTTTCATCCCAGCCAAATTGATACAGAAAATTTCCCATTTGAAAAATGGCGTAAATACATAAAAAACAATATAGATAAATCTCATCAAGAGCTTCTTTTACTGGGAGAACCTCAAGGGGAGTATGAGTTACGTTGCGAAATAGCGCACTACCTGTATCACTCACGAGGTGTCCAATGTACGCCGGATCAAATCATCATAGGTGCTGGTCTGGAGATTTTACTGCAACAGCTAATTCTTCTTTTTGATAAAAAAACTGTTTATGGAGTTGAGGATCCAGGTTACCATTTAATTTTACGAATTTTGAAAAGTTATCCAAATGACGTGTTTCCTCTTGAAGTAGATGAAGAAGGCGTGAGGGTCGACCCAATTGAGCAATCGAATATTGATATCCTTTATACGACCCCCTCTCATCATTTCCCATATGGCACTGTTTTGTCGGTTAATCGGCGCACACGATTGTTAAACTGGGCTCAAGGAGCAGAAAGCCGTTATATCATTGAAGATGATTATGATAGTGAATTCCGTTATAGCGGTAAAACGATTCCCTCACTACAAAGTTTGGATGCAGGAGATAAAGTGATTTATTTAGGATCATTTTCCAAATCATTGATTCCGTCTATCCGGATCAGTTATATGGTCTTGCCTCTCCCATTACTAGAAAGACATAAAAATGAATTATCTTTTTACCATTCAACTGTCTCCCGTATCGATCAGCATGCATTAATGCAGTTCATGAGAGAAGGAGATTTCGAAAAACATTTGAATCGAATGAGAAAAGTTTATCGTCGAAAATTGGAAAAAGTCTTAGAACTGTTTAAGCCCTATCATCGACAGATAACGATAGTGGGCGAACGATCAGGACTTCACATCGTTCTCATCGTAAAAAATGGAATGAAGGAAGAGAAGCTTATCCAAAAAGCTTCGGAAGCTCACCTTAAAATATACGGTTTATCTTCCTATAGCATTCAAAACAAGGACGAAGATCCACCCAAAATCATCCTTGGTTTTGCAGGGGTTCCCGAGACAGAATTGGAAAATGCGATTCATTCCTTGTTGCACTCCTGGGGATTCTAAGATACAAAAAAAGAAGTTCAGTAAGATTCTGAACTTCTTTTTTTTGATTCTACATCTCAGATAAGTATGTATCCATCATTTCTTTCGGTACCATACTTCCCCCTGTAGCCCAAACGATGTGTGTGGCCTGATTCAACTTCCCTGTCAATCCTTCCTCCCGAATATACCTTTCTCCCTCTTCGCTCTGGAACATCTGGACCGGTCCATATACACCTGCCAGTGCAGAAGGCTCCAGGTAATAATTTTCAGTTTTGGCCAGCTTTCTAAGTAACTCAAATAATCTTCCATCTTCAATCGTGTAACTTCCACTCAACATAGATGTCATCATTTCCGATACCAGCTTGGAGGGCCTTCCGACCGCGAGTCCATCTGCTTCCGTTTTATTGTCCACTCCAAAGTCCTGCACGGAGACTTTGTCATGAAGTCCTGTTGCCAATCCAAGTGTCATACATGGCGAATGTGTTGGCTCTGCAAAGAAGCAATGGACATTTTCTTGAAAGGCCAATTTAAGCCCATATGTGATCCCCCCAGGGCCTCCACCCACTCCACATGGCAAGTACACGAACAGTGGATGATCTTCGTCTACTAAAATCGACCTTGCTTTCAATTGCTCTTGCAATCGTGATGCTGCGGTTGCATAACCAAATAGCAAGTCAACTGAATTTTCATCATCAATAAAATGACATCGGGGATCATGAGAGGCCTGCTTTCGCCCCTCTTCAACAGCTTTGCTGTAGTCCTCTTCATATTCTTTTACAATGACACCGAGGGAAGTTAGTTTATCCTTTTTCCACTGTTTAGCGTCAGCTGACATATGAACAGTCACCTTGAATCCAAGTCGTGCACTAATGATTCCAATGCTTAATCCTAGATTGCCTGTCGACCCCACCGCAATGGAATAGTTTGTAAATAACTCTTTGTAATCATCACTTGCCAGTAATTCATAGTGATCGGTTTCCTTAAACCCCCGATCCTTCATCGCTATTTCTTCCGCTTTTTTTAACACTTCATAGATTCCTCCACGGGCCTTGATGGAACCGGAAATCGGTAAGTGACTATCACACTTAAGCATTAATTTCCCTGGAATGGCTAGATTATAAGACTCTTCTAATTCATGCTTCATAGAAGATATTTCTATTAGGGGAGACTCGATGATTCCTTTCATTGGTTTTGTTTCTGGAAAGTCTTTGGCAATATACGGAGCAAATCTTTTTAACCTTCCCTCAGCTTCCTTCACTTTTATTGGTTGAACAATAGGATTACTATAACGGCTTTTGTATTTAGGATTTAGCCAAAAAATTTCTTCCGTGTTCATAATTCGTTTAAGTAAGGGGTTCTCTTGCCATTCTTCTTTTGCCCATCCCGCATTTTTTTGCTCTTGCATATCAGTCCCTCCAAATCATGGTTATTCTGGTAATCTAGATATTTCATTGATATGTAAGGTTGACCTTTACCCTTCCTCTTACACTATTAATAAACCAAACTTCTTCAGCTGTATACATTTCATTCATTTTTATTTTTCTTTCCTGCATCTTGCTTCTCTTTAAAAGATCCTGACGATAAGTCCCTGCAAGCAAACCAGAATCCAAAGGAGGGGTGAAAAGCTCTCCATTTATCTTCACTACGACATTTCCATTCGTGAACTCAGTAATTTCCCCTTTTTCATTCCAGAGTAAAACATCATCGAAATCGGGATGCCTTCTTTTAAACTTGTCATAAACGCTTCGATTAGTCGTCTTATGATAAAGGAATGGATTTTCACTACTAATAGGACTTTCGGCAACAATAACAGAAAGCTCCGGATTCAACCCATCAATTATTTGCCCGGAAACTTTAATTTCTCCATTTTCCGTAACAAGGACCCGTACTTTTTCTAAAGTGTCAGGATGTAATGACGCGTATTTATCCAGTTGATTTCTGAGTGCTTTATCCGAGAGCAAAAAATCAAAATAATTAGCGGACTGTATTAATCTTTTAATATGCTCTTCCAATAAAAAATACGTACCATTTTCCAGCCTGAGTGTCTCTAAAAGCTTATAGTCTGGACGTTCTTCTGCTAGTAGTTTTGCTTTCAAGAAAGCTTCATCATATTCTTCCGCTGGATTGGAATCCCAAGTGATTCCCCCACCCACGCCATATTCGGCTTGATTGGTTTCCTTATCAATCACAACTGTGCGTATCGGTACATTGAATATAGCTTCACGATTCGGAGTGATATAACCAATGGCACCACAATATACTTCACGTGGCGAACACTCGATTTCAGAGATGATTTCCATTGTCTTAATTTTCGGTGCACCCGTTATCGACCCACATGGAAAAAGCGCTCGAAATAGATCAATGATAGTTGTTTCTGGCTTCGTCCTTGCTGTGACTGTGGAAGTCATTTGCCAAACGGTTGGGTATTTTTCCAGATTCTTAAGCTCTGGCACCTTTACCGTCCCTGGTTCGGCCACCCTCGCCATGTCATTTCTAAGCAAATCGACAATCATCATATTTTCAGCCTGGTTTTTTTCGGAGTTTGCTAACCAACGGGCATTATCTAAATCTTTCTCAGTATTCGCGCCACGCTTTACTGTTCCCTTCATAGGACGAGTGACCAATTGTCCCTCTTTCCATCGAAAGAATAATTCTGGAGAAGCTGAAAGTATCCTATATCTCCCTAGATTCAAATATGCACTATAGTTTGAACGTTGAGCCATCAAAAGGCGGTTATAAAAGGCATGGTCATCCCCATTAAACTTTGACCGTAATCGCATGGTGTAATTCACCTGATAGCTGTTACCCTTCTCTATCTCTGCTTTAATCGTTTGAAATCCCATATGATATGTTTGGGGGTCAATCTCAGATTCCCAATCCGATACCTGAAAGGGATCCAAGGGTTTATCCAAGAACTTCTCCGGTTTTTCAAAAATCCCAAACCATAATAATGGCATTCTTACACCAGCTTTTACTTTAAAACCTTTTTCAAAAGCTGGTGCCGCTTCATAAGAAACATAACCTGCCGCATAAAAGCCCCCCTCAATCGCGAACTGCACTTTTTCGAACGCTGGTAAAACTTCCTCAAGGCTATGGGCGATTACAACTTCTTTCGGTTCATTGAAGTACATCGGTTTAATCTTTCCATGCCCATCTGTAAAATGAAATATAAGTGATAATGGATCTTCCTGATTCATGTTTCGCTCCTTTCATTCTAAATTGAATATTCGCATATATTAAATTATAAGTTTTAAAAAAAGCTTGCAGAAGCAATATCTGCAAGCCCTTTTATTCTAACACTTATTTCATTCCTGTGACTTCAGCAACGATTTCATAAGAACGAAGACGAGCTTTATGATCATATATGGCAGAGTTAATAATCATCTCGTCAGCCTGAGTTTCATCAAGAAAAGCCTGTAACTGTTGCTTCACTTCGTCGGGATTTCCGATGATTGATGCGTTCAATTGCTTCATGACGATTGCTTTTTCATATTCACTCCAAATACCATCCATCGTATCGACTGGTGGAGCCATTTGTCCAGGAGTGTTTCGGATCAAGTTTAAGAATTGCTGTTGATAAGAGGTCGAAATTTTTTGGGCCTCTTCAGTAGTATCTGCAGCAAATACATTGATGCCAACCATTGCGTGTGGTTTATCAAGAACTTCGGATGGCTGAAAATTATTACGATAACGAGCTAAAGCCGGTTTAGTATTCTCGGGCGAAAAATGACTGGCAAACGAGAACGGGAGACCAAGTTTTGCCGATAATGCTGCACTGAATCCGCTTGAACCAAGTAGCCAAAGCGGGATATCCTGACCTTCACCAGGTATGGCACGGACCCGGTTATGTTTTGAATCTGGATGTAAATAGCTACGAAGCTGTGCCAACTGTTCCGGAAAATCCTGTCCATTATTACGGACATCTCCCCGAAGGGCCATAGCGGTATATTGATCGCTACCCGGCGCCCGGCCTAGCCCCAAGTCTATCCTCCCCGGATACATTGCCTCAAGCGTTCCAAACTGTTCTGCAATAACAAGTGGTGCATGGTTTGGAAGCATGATACCGCCAGAACCAACACGAATTTTTTCTGTCCTGCCAGCTACATAGCCGATTAACACCGAAGTCGCTGAACTAGCGATTCCTGGCATGCTATGATGTTCAGCTACCCAGAAGCGCTGATAACCCCATTTCTCAACGTGTTGGGCTAAGTCCACCGTATTTTCAAATGCTGCCGAGATTGTGCCTCCTTTAATAATCGAAGCTAAATCCAGTACAGAGTATGATATATCACTCAATTCTTTTGTTGATGATTCAGAATTCATATAATCCACTACTTTCTATTGGGTAAGATATTATTGGGATGCACAGTCATCATATAGAAAATTCATGAATATTGCACATGAATTGCTTATACTTCCCTCATAAATTCCTTAGCTATCAAACGAAACGAGTTCAAGCGATCCTCCAAATCATGTGAAATTGTGATTAACATGATTTCATCAGCTTGATATTGTTCTTGTAAATCCATGAGGCGACGCTTCACTTGAGATGGAGAACCAGCAATCATTTTCTCTTCTATTTTCTCCTTCAAGTCTTTTTCCCTTTCCGTCCATACATATTGTTTGGCCTCTTCTACACTGGGAACCGTATTGCCTTCCCCTTGTTCGCTTTGAATTCTCCATAACGTATTGCTTAAAGCGATTTCCTTCGCTTTTTCTTCATTTTCTGCACAAATTACAGCCACTGTTAAAATCGTTTCTGGGGATGTAAGGGACCCTTTGGCTTGAAATTGATCACGATAAAGCTGTAAGCTTTTCACTCCGTCTTTATGACTCATGAATTCTCCGAAGGCATAAGCAACACCATTTTCCGCAGCAAGCTTCGCACTTTTCTCACTTGTACCCAGAATCCATGGTACAGGTAAAGTCTCCGGAACGGGAGCCGCCGATATTGAAGAAAACTGGTGACTGTCTGGAAAGTCCCTTCTCAAATAATGGAGTAATTCCTGTACAAGCTCCGGCATTTTGTAGACATTTTGCAAATAATTATCAGACAGCGCCATCGTTACTTCTGCAGAACCTCCAGGGGCACGACCAATTCCGAGATCAATCCTTCCAGGAAAAAGCGTAGCCAACATGTTGAATGTTTCGGCAACTCGATACGGCTTATAGTGTGGAAGTAAAACAGCACCTGCCCCAATTCTAATATTCCTCGTTTGGGTACCAATATAACTAATCATTACCTCGGGTGATGAACAAGCAAGACCTGGCAAATCATGATGTTCTGTCAACCATATCCTGCTATATCCTAATCTATCTCCTTCCTGCGCAAGAATTAGCGAGTTGTGCAATGCCTGTTGTGCCGTTTGGCCAGACGAAATGGGTGATTGATCTAGAATGCTGAGTTTCATTCACATTCCTTCCTTTCAAAAATTCTTTATGTATAATCGTAAAACATCTATAGGAAAATGTCGTCTAATTAGCCTGCAAGTCAAGTCCTTTCTTAACGAAATATTTAGGATTTCAACAAATTTAAGGATAACAGCACAAGTTATATTCTACCGAGGTTATCTGTTGGATAATGCTGATGTTTGTATAAACCGATCATTATATATATTCTAACGAGTTGAATTGTAAAATATTAAAAAGAAAAAGACCCGTAAAATCAGGTCTTTCCCAACAAATCAATCATTCTTTTTAAATTGAGAAGAAAGTTCTGTAGCAATAATCGATGAATCTAGACGAGCGGATACATATGGTGGGTGGATTCGATTGTTTGTTTCAACTGGGACCCCTAACCAAACATACCGTTTATCAAAGATAATGAACGAGAAGGAAACCGGCAAACAAATAAAAGTATCTGAAAGAATGTCCGGATTTCTATTTCCAGATATAATCGTCAACTTTACTTCAGGGCTTCTTTTCATGACAATTTGTTTCCATTCATCAGACAACTGGGTTAAATCCGGGATCGCCATAATCATTTCATCTTTAGTTGAAATAAGATCTTCGATTATTTTTTCCAATTTACGTGCATGCATCCACTGTAATCTGGGATGTTGGTGTTTCACCCATTTTCCTATGTCTTTCCTTGCAATTAACTGTCCATTTTGCATTTGATGATCTACAAGTTGCCGAAGCGTTTTGCTACGATAAACATGCTTATTTATAAAAGAGGTATCACTCACATGAAGGAATTTTCCTTTTGTCCTCGTTATCGCCACATTAATGAGTCTTTCGCTTTCTTTTCCTGTCAATAACATTCCTGCACGATCCTGGGGATAGCTATCTACCGTATCAAAAACCATAATATCACGTTCGCTTCCTTGAAAACGATGGACAGTTGCAGCAATGATATCTGTCGATTGCCTTTCTAACCGGTACAGATCTTCCAAAAGCTTTTCCATCCATTCAGCTTGTGCCCTGTATGGTGCCACATAACCAATCGATTTGGCACCATCTACATATGATTCATGGATCAACTGAAAAGACAACAATAATTGCCAAAGATTCAGCCTGGAGTGTGACGTGCGCTCCGTCATGCAATATTCACCCGAATAACTCGTATCGATAAGAGCAGCGGCCTGTCCTGCAAACGGTTCAGCAGATCTAATACTTTCTCTGCTCGATGAAACACTTACATGGTCTCCTACAAAATTGTTGTAGACTACACGATTCGTAAAGGCTGATATTTCTGGGTGCATACGGCGCTGTTCTCTCAGGAGAAATAAATGTGGATGAAGTTCCCCTTCTTCAACTGATTGTGCAACCCCTGCTCTATGGAAAATATCCTCTTTCAACCAAAGTTTCACCAACGAATCGCGGGCGGCAGCAATAGGTGGCAATTGTTTAAAATCACCGCATATGATAATGTGCTTGGATAAGGCAGCGGCAAAAGCTACCTGTGGTACGTATGCCATGCTGGCTTCGTCCAATATGATCAGGTCATATTCCTTTTGATATACCGTTTCATCTTTAGCGGCTTTTGCAAGAGTCGTCCCAATGATTTTAGCTTCTTTCACGAATTCCATTTCTTTTTGACGGATCTTTTCCAATACTCTAGCCAATTTCTTTTCTAATTCTAGTAAATGATTGGAGTCCCTTTTACTGAATGAACCGGCTAAATCATGTTTCAATAAACGCTTTTCTTCCGCAAGTTGCTCTTTTTCAGCCAACAATTCCGGTTCATGTTTTCCTAGTAATTGGCCCGTTACGATATCTTCATGGATTGCTAAAGATTCACCGCTTTGCGATCCATATCGAAGAACGTCCCCTTCTTGAAAACGATCTTTCTTTTTTATGAACGAAGATATCTCGGCCATCAATACATCAACAGCTTGGTTACTATGGGACAGGACTAATATCTTTTTACCCTGGAAATAATGGTTTGCTGCAACACGTGCCAATGTATAGGTTTTACCCGTACCCGGTGGGCCCCACACGAAAGTGACTGGATTGAATTTTGAACGAGCATAAAGTTCTTTCACACTACTTTGTTTCGCTAGGGAAGGATGCTTTTGAGGCATGGAAGGGTCCATCAGACGCTTAATCCTCAGTCTCTTTTTCTTACTTCTCTTAATTTCATCTAATCTTGTGATCAACTGTTCTAATAGCTCCCAAGGGTCATGGAAAAGAAACGCTTCACCAATAAAATCGCCCATCGACCGTTCAAACGAGATGATGATACTTTTCCCCTCCGAGGATAATACTCTACCATCCTGTTTAATTCCTCCCCATTCCAACCTTACGTTTGAACCGACGGGAACCTTCACAGAAGAGCCCGTTTCAAAGAAATAGGTAAAATCACCATCATTTGATAGTAGATGTCCATTGGAAACTAAATATTTTGTACTTCCGTATTTCTTTAGATGCATAATCTCAAGCTGAAGAGCCTGTTGCCATTCTTTTATATAATTTACCGTTGAATTCATTGTTCACGTTCCCTCATAATTTATGCTATTGAAAGTAAAAGGAAGCTTTAGTATGAGATTAAGGTTTTAATGTTTTTTGCTAAACCACCTACTTAACCATCCATAAATCGTATACTTCCCCAACACATAGAATAAGACCCAATCAATAAAGATTGGGCCACTCTTTTGCCAATGATTTAACTATAGCACTTTTTAATTTAGCATACCATGGGCTCTACTGGAAAAATTGGATTAGATTAGTTTTCGGTCAACTCTGCAAATTGATCAACCAGGTTACTGAAAATCTTCATCGCATTTTCAATCGGCTCCGGTTTTGTTAAATCCACTCCTGTTTTCTTAAGTAATTCTAATGGAAAGTCCGAGCTACCGCTTTTCAAGAATGTTAAATAATTTTCAAGGGTTTTTTGGTCTCCAGAAAGTATTTTATCCGCTATTGTAATGGCAGAGACATAACCAGTTGCATATTTGTAGACGTAAAATGGACGATAGAAATGCGGGATTCGCGACCACCCATATTTCACTTCATCATTGAAAACAAGTTCAGGGCCATTATACGTGCGAAAAACCGATTCATACGCATTATTTAATACATCTACATTAAGAGGTTCATCATTTTCAGCTTTCTCATGAATGATTTTTTCAAATTCCGCAAACATGACCTGAGTGAAGAAGGTTCCTTTAAAGCTATCAATAAAATGATTAAGCAAGTGCTTTTTCTTTTGGAGATCCTCAGTAGTTTTGAGTAAGTGACGAATCAATAAGATTTCATTTACGGTTGAAGCTACCTCCGCGACAAAAATGGAATAACCAGCAGTAATCTTCGGTTGATATTTGGAACTGAAATACGAATGCATGGCATGACCTGACTCATGGGCCAATGTAAACACACTGTCAAGATCGTCACGGTGATTCAACAAAATGAATGGATGTACCCCATAAAGTCCTAAATTATAGGCTCCTGAGCGTTTTCCCGGTGTTTCCCTGACGTCCAAATAACGACTTTCTTTAAAGCTGTTCAGGATTTCCACATATTCCTCACCTAGCGGCTTAAGCGCCTCGATCATCATTGCGTAACCATCATCATAGGAAATTTCTTCTTTAGCGCCTTCGACAAGTGGCACGCTTAAGTCATAAGCACGTAATTCGTCTACTCCCAACAGTTTTTTGCGCAAATTGATATATTTATGCATGGGTTCTATATTATCTTTCGTGGATACAATCAGGTTTTCATATACTTCTTTAGGAACTTGATCACCAAAAAGGGATTTCTCCAAGGCAGATGGATAGTTCCTCAGTTTCGACAAGTTGACATTATTCCTGATAGCCGTGGAAAGAGTTGACGCTATTGTATTTTTTAATTGTAAATAAGGTTGGTAATAAGCCATATAGGCCTCTTTTCGCTTTTCCCGGTCATCGTCTTCTATTAATTTCGAGTACATGCCGCGGGTCAGTTCTACTCTTTGACCCTTTTCATTCGTTACTTCTCCGAATTTGATATCAGCATTATTGATCATTCCGAATGTTTTTTGTGGAGCTGAAAATGCTTCCCCTATTTGTGAGAGTACTTCTTCCTGTTCTTTCGCTAACACATGTGCTTTATAACGGTATGAGTCAAATAAATCTTCTTCAAAATATTTTAGCCCTTCAACTTTCGCTATGTATCCTTTAAGTGTTTCTTCATCTAAGCTTAGGAGGAAAGGCATGAAGAATGCAGAAGCGCTGCTAATCTTTCTCCCTAATTGGCCTGCTCGATCCAGTAATGCCTGTGATGAAGTTACCCGAGTATCCAAATCCGCTTGAAGCATGGCAAACACATAGAGTTTATTATAGATATAACCCATCTCTTCACTTAAATGTAAGTAATCATATAACTCTTGCGCCGAATGGATATGACCATCATAAGCTTTTAATTCATCTGTCATCTTAAGGACTTTTTGAAAATCCTTTTCCCATGTGTCCTGATTCTCATAGATATCCTTGAGGTTCCAGGTTTCTTCCTGCTTAACTTCATCACGCGTTTTGAACGTTTTCATTACAACACTCCCTTTTCATATCCTTTACTATCCTTTTATTATAAGCGAATTTTCGAAAAACCTGCATAGAAAAACGGCTCTGCAGGAAAATCACCATATATTTTTCTTTTTATATGTTTTAAATTGGGTAATTAAAATTAAAAACGAGAGCAGCATGCCCTCGTCTTTTATAAATCTTTATGATGAAATGGACACTTTCCAAGGATTGGTTTACTATCATCACCAATGAAGAACTGTTTCCATTCATTGTGGTTTACATCACCAAAGTGGCTGATATCAGGATGTGTCGGTAGGTTATCCCACTTTTCAACTCGTTCACGAACCTTTTCACGTGACATGATTCCACCCTTTTCAGTCCCTTCCAACCCTTCAAATATCATCCGAGGCTGAAAACCTAGGACGAGGCTATTTCCTAAATCACGCGTTTTACGTTGTTTATAGGCAGGTGCATTACCAAAGATAAAGATTGGTTCTCCGGCAAAATGAAAATCCCAAAGATAATGTTCAGGGTCTTTTGGTTTTTCTATCGGCCATGGCGTTCGATCTTCGCCATGTAAATATTGAAGGATCTCCCAAAAGCGCTTACGATATAATTCTAGGTCTCCTTCTTCATTTTCTGGCTCCATAAAGACAAAAAGACCATGTCTGGTATAGGGAGGCTCCTGGAATAACTGCAGAAATTCCTCAACAGCCTTTGGAAGATTGGACCAATTTTCTTGTGTGATATATGCATAACGCAGCTCACCTTTATTTTCTGCCCTCATACCAAAATAGCACGGAAAAGTCTTATCTGTCACCGTATCATGAAATGTTTGGTATTCCTTTATCAACCATTGCGGTACTTTCTTCGGGTTGGTCATATCCTCTTTCGTTAATAAACAAGAATTTGCAGTCAGCATTTTATTTCTCCTCACGCCAGATTTATATTAATAGTTATTTACCCGCAAGTTATAAAATAAAACGTCTAATACACCTCAAATTATTGAATAATCATGCTAATAATCCCCATGAAGCCACCAACAAGGTGACTTATTTGAATCATTGCCCCCTCTTTAGAAATCACAGTTTAATTATATGTTATTTAAATAAATGTTAGTGTCTCACCATAATCATACGACTAATTATGATTTTGGGAGAGCATAAAACAAAGGAGTGATAGTGGATGACAAGAAGAAAAAAAATCCTTGTGGAAAATGCCCGGACTGAACTTAATCAATTAAAAGCAAGAGTTGCCGGAACAAAAAATCATGAAGATGCTAAATTTGAAGCTGCAAAGGAAGTAGGTGTACCTTTAAAAAAAGGATACAACGGAAAAATGACAGCTAAGCAGGCAGGAAAGATTGGCGGTTATCTTGGAGGTAGCATGGTTAAAACACTCGTAAAAATGGCTCGGGAAAACCTAAACAAAACCAGTGATTAATTTTTTTATAGGAGAGGAACCCTCCTCAGCCTATCTGTCCTTTAAATTTATATCGGTTCAATAGACTTTTATGCTTGTAATGCCAAAAAAGTTTAGAAAATAAAGAATTTAATATCCTGTTCCATAATCATGCTGGATTGTGCTTATTTACCTCTTCTACTTGGGAAACCATTTCTTCATTTTACATTTGTAAACGTGAGTAGAAATATTGCAATATTTAGCGAATGGAAAAGTGTTTACAACGGATAAATGAAAATGAACTTTCGTCTGTACATTAAGGGTAACCACCGGAAAGAAGCGGTTACGTGTTTGCTATGTAAATTTAACATTTAAACAACAAAAATAGGCAGACACGTCGTTAAACCAACATGTCTGCTTATTTTTTGTAATATGAGAAAAGAGCCTACAAATTATAGCTTGGTCTTTTTGCGATCTAAAGAGTTACTTTTTCTTCAACTTTCGTAATCCAATTTAATTCGTCTTTAATTTTCCCTGTTTGAACACCTGTTAATGTGTCATAGAGCCTTTTAGATAACTCACCTGTTTTTCCATTTTGTACTACCATTTCTTCACCATTCCATAGGAATTCTCCAATAGGAGAGATGACAGCTGCTGTTCCAGTTCCGAATGCTTCCTCTAATTGACCTGATTTATAAGCGTCATAGACATCCTGCATGGAAATTCGTTCTTCTCTCACTGGAAGGTCCCAATGTTTTAGCAATTCAATAATGGAATCACGCGTTATACCTGGGAGTATGCTGCCATTTAAAGCCGGTGTAATGATTTCTCCATTAATTTTAAAGAAAACATTCATGCTTCCCACTTCTTCGATATATTTCTTCTCCACTCCATCAAGCCAAAGAACTTGAGCATAACCAAGTTTTTCGGAGACTTCTTGGGCTTTAAGGCTCGAAGCATAGTTTCCGCCCGTCTTAGCTTCACCTGTACCACCATTCACAGCACGGGTGAAAGATGATTCAACTGCTATCTTAATAGGATGAATACCTTCTTTATAATAAGAACCTACCGGCGACATGATGATAATGAACTGATAACGATCTGAAGGAGACACCCCTAAATAAGGTTCCGTCGCTATGATGAAAGGTCGGATATATAATGAAGTACCTTTTGCTCTCGGAATCCATTCATTATCAATACTAATTAGGGTTTTTAATGCCTTCAAGGCAAAATCAACATCCACATCAGGAATACATAAACGATCATTTGAACTATTTAAGCGTTGAAAGTTTTTCTCCGGACGGAATAAAATAACTTCATCTTCCTCGGTTGCATATGCTTTTAATCCTTCAAAAACAGATTGTCCATAGTGAAAGATCATTGCTGATGGCTCTAATGAGAGCGGTTGATAAGGAACAATTCTTGGATCATGCCACCCTTGCCCTTGTGTATAGTCCATAATAAACATATGATCGGTAAAAGTTTTACCGAACTCCAGCTGGTCCGCCTTTGGCTTTTCTTTCTTTGTTGTACTAAGCGTGATTTGCATGTCATGTTCCTTCATTACCAAAACCCCTTGTTGAATAATTTTACAAGATTTCACTTCCATAAAACCTATCTTAATTAGTTTACTCCTATAAGGTTTCATAGTTCAAGCCCTTAAAACTAAATTTTCCGAATTTTTTAAAAAAAATTTAATTTTTCTCCTATTTAAAGGAATTTTTATTCTTTTCATACTGAATTGTCCCCCGACTCCTCGCTCTTTTAAATTTTATATCGTTTTTAATAGTATACATATGTTTTCATAGAGTTAATTATCCTATGGAATATATTCTATCTTTCCCTTATTTGTTCAATATAATAAAAAGTATTTCCACGTACATTCTTGTATATAGTCGGCATCTCCATTTTCGCCCTTCTTATTTGGAAAAATCAGGATCATACAACTACCCAAATTTGTGAATATTATAATTTTCGACCAATAATTTTTCAATAGTTTACTAGCATATCACCAATCTCTACTCTCGTTATGTAATCCTCTGACAGAAGAGGATTTGAAACAGGAACGGGGAGTTACTGGGGGTCGGCGCAGGAGCACTCATAACGGCTCCTATGGTATCTTATGCAGTCTGTAGAATCTCCTCTACTTATTATATTTTTAGGTGGCAGATATTTCATCCTTATGTTTCTGGGTGCTTCAAATATTGTACCTCCAATAGCAGGTAAGACTCCTGCAGGCATGAAAAAAGATATCGATAAAGAGAAAAGAATTGAAAAAAGATTTAAGACAGCCTCCTGCAAAAGAAGCATTTTAATCAAAGCACTTTTGGATGCTATGTTCCATGAATTGATTAATACTAGCACAGGAATTAACGTGATATTCGTAGCTTATCCTATAGGCTCAGGATGTCGTTGGTCTTTCCCATACGAGCGCCGCCACTCTAGTTAGTATCATGGGGGATCCTTCAATGGAGGCGGAAGACTTGGTTGGGCTGCTTCTTCTTATTATATGGGTCGTCCGAAAGTTTTCATCACTTTCTTCATTCAATTTGCAGCTTTCCTGTTACTCCTGACTGAAACCCTTTAAAATTTCAAGGGTTGATCCTACTCGTTGTTAGAAGCTACCAGGGCGGGTTCGCTAACCTTCCTACATTTGCTGATGATCTATTTGAAATAAAGGAAATAGGCGCAATGCATGGGTGTCCCTCGTTACTTGGTGGAGTACGAGGTCCTATGTGGGGAACATAAATTAGAGAAACTGCAAACAGCCGCATTCCATTATTTTACGTTTTTTTGCATTCATCATTTCTGTTTGGCGTCGTGTAGATATCAAGAAAATGAGAAACCCACAAGTACAGAAGGGACTCAAGCTTTATTTAGAAAAAATCTCTTTAATAAAGTTAGGTTTAACTATTAATTGTATAAAGAGCATTATCGAAGCAGGACCCAAAGTGAACACGTTTATATAATGCTTTTTTCTTTATCTCCTCTACTTTATAAAGGATTGGTATTCCAAATATGGATAATAAGAACCACCCAAAAGAATGTTTTATCTTTATTTTTACCAATACATTACATATAATTCCCTTAAAAGTCCTAATTAGGTGTAAATTATCATCTTAACTATAAAAAAAAAAAATAATTTTTAATTTATTATAGTAAATTTTTATTAGAAGTGGCATAATAACTGATGGCATCGTTGAAATGGTAAGTTAACCCTTGCCTCTTAACTGCCAAAAAAAAATAAAGAAAGTACATCAAGGGGGAGCAAAATGAGTTTTAACAACCCGCAACAAATGGCAGAGATTGCAATCAATGCAGGGAAAAAGAAAGCCACGTTGCCACTAAGAAGCATTTTAATTTTAGGATTTCTTGGAGGCGCGTTTATTGCCTTAGGTTTTCTATTTTACATCCGAGTTACAGCTGGATTACCACCTGAATGGGGTACATTGAACAACTTAATAGGCGGATTGGTTTTCCCGCTAGGTTTAATCCTAACGGTAGTAGCAGGAGCTGAATTATTAACAGGAAACATGATGGCCGTCTCTATGGCAGCACTTGCTAAAAAGGTTACCGTTAAACAATTGACAATTAACTGGATCCTAATTGCCATTGCTAACTTGGTTGGATCTGTTTTTGTGGCTTATGTATTTGGACATCTTCTTGGATTAACTGAAACAGGTATCTTCCTAGATAAAACTATTGCTGCTGCTCAATCAAAAGTGGACGCAAGTTTTATTGATGCTTTCATTTCTGCAGTAGGATGTAACTGGCTTGTGGCTTTGGCTATTTGGATGACATATAGCGCCGAAGATACAGCTGGTAAAATCATTGGTTTGTTCTTACCAATTGCCGCTTTCATCACAATTGGTTTTCAACACGTTGTAGCCAATATGTTTATTATTCCAGCCGGAATTTTTGCAGGATCACTTACATGGGGTGATTATATCATGAATTTCATTCCGGTATTTCTTGGTAATGCTGTCGGCGGTGGTATTTTGGTAGGTTGTCTCTACTTTGGTGCTTATGGTCGTTCAGGAAAACAGCAAGTAAAAGAAGTAAAAAATTTGAAAAAGACATCATAATATTTATTCAGACCTCCATTTATATGGGGGTCCTTTTTTATGTTTAATATGATGAACTGTTCCACTTTCAATTTCTCCTTTTTACGTTTAGCTTCTACCCTACCAAGGGAAATAAGAAAGGCATAGAGAGATAAGGGGGAATTTAATTTGTGGATAAACAAACCTTTTTTTAAATATGCAACAGGGATCATTTTAACCATACTCATTATTGTTTTACTAGGTAAAATAGAGTTTGTTTTAATTCCCATTCAACAAATCATTGCGGCAATGTTTTTCCCCATTATATTGGCTGGACTTTTATATTATATATTGAGACCAATTGTCAATTTTCTAAGTAAATTCATTCCTAAAACTTTTAGTATTTCCTTGGTTTTTTTAATCATATTTAGTGTGATTGGTTTAGGTAGTTACTATGGTAGCCCTATACTTGTTGACCAATTCCAAAAATTATCCGATAATTTTCCGAGTAAAGTTAAGGAGCTTTCGAGACAATCAGAAGATGTAATTGAAGAAAACGATTTGGGAATGATAAATATACATACTATAAAAGAAAAATCTCTTTCTTATTTCAGTGATTACTCAGAAAAAATCGTTACAAATGTCAGCACTATCTTCTCGACAGTTACAAGTGTTATTACAGTACTAGTTATAACACCGTTTATACTATTTTATTTTCTGAAGGATGGCGAAAAATTAAGACCTTTCTTATTGAAGTATATCCCTAGAGAAATGGAAGTAGAGGGCTACACTATTTTAAAGGATGTTGACAAGACTCTATCAACCTATATTATAGGTCAATTTATCGTTTCAGTTGTGATTGGAATATTATTGTATATTGGATACCTAATTATCGGCCTAGATTATGCGCTAGTATTTGCCCTTTTGGCAATGGTTTTTACCATTATTCCCTTTCTGGGTCCTTTAATTAGTGTCCTTCCAGCTATATTCATTGCTTTACAATCGGATCTTGGTTTAGCTGTAAAGGTGGTCATTGTCTTTGTGGTGGTTCAACAGGTGGAAGGTCACCTAATTACTCCTAATATTATGGGGAAAAGGCTTAACATCCATCCATTAACGATTATATTGCTACTTCTCGTTTCCGCTTCCCTATATGGGTTTATAGGGATATTAATTGCCATTCCAGTTTATTCTGTTGTAAAAACTATTATAGGGAACTTTAGGAAATTTTATAAACTGAGAAAGAAAAGTATATAAAAAGGCAATCTCTAAGTGGATTGCTCTTATTTTTAAACTATATGGGACCCTTATGGTCCTTTTTTTGAGCTTTTTAATAAAAGGTCCATAGCTTCGTTCATTCTTTTCTAAATACTTTTTTGACTAAACTTTTAAAAAAACTTGCTTTGACACTATTTTTCTTAATAGTTTGCGGTTTCTTCTTTTTCTCTTCAATATAAATGTTTTCTTTATCAATGGCATTTTTTTCAGCTAAAACAAGACCTAGTTTTGAATGATCATCCTTATTTAAGACAATCTTGTACGGAATGCTATATTCATTTGACAACTTAATGTATTTTCCTAAATATTGATAATCCATTTGACCATTCAGAAGCAAACTAGCCTGGGGATATTGTTTCATCTTATCTTGTATTTCTGGATAAATATCCTTTTCGAACACTTGTGATTTCGTTAGTACAATGATGACTCTTTCCCGTAATGTGCCAAGAAACTCCTTGCGCTCGCCAGGCTTAATTTCCTTTGGTCCAAATATCCCTTGTTCAAGATAATCCTCTACTTTACGCGACAAGTTTTGCTTCACCTCCTAACTCACTACTCACTATATGTTATATCGCTTATAACAGTGCCCAATTTTTCATGAATCTTCTTTCTAAGTATAGTTTAATTAAAAACATGTAAAATAACCTCTTCAATTCTAAGCTCCGATGAACCCGAATGAAAACTCTAATTGATAAGAAAATAAAACACTTATAACAATAGAATGACACAATATTATACATTTAGACACTTTTTATCCACATAAAAATATGCAATTCATGATATAATTTACAAATAAGCAGATAATGATTATACCCTGATTTCACATTACATATAAGGAGGTAATAAACAGATGTACGATGAACTACTTAAAACAATCATTGAATCAATTTTTGTTGTTGGAGCTATAGCCATGTTTGTTATTTTAGGATTTGTGAAGGGACCCCAGTCTTAAATTTCACTCCTTTATTTACAATAACCTGATTCCTTTTTTAGTAATCAGGTTAAACTTATGTACTTAATAAAAAGAAAAAAAGCATATCCTTTGCGGCATGCTTTTCCTTACCAATTATCCGTCTTATCTAATAATTTATCAATATCAAATGTATAGAGATGAACTGGAATTGATTCTTCGGCCATTTCTTCAGTTGCTAGCAGTAACTTATCAATGTCTATAGTAGCCAAATAAATTTCCTCCCTTTTTAATAAGCTATACCCGATATTTTCATATACTAAACATTACGTTATAATTTTTATTTTTTTGAGGGTATCTTCAACTATTTATCCTGAATCATTTTCAATTAAGTTCAATGGCACTTGGATCTTTTTGTTCAGCTGGAGAGAGCGAATTCATTAACTTCACTAATTTATATAGAGTCCCACTACAGATGATGACATCTGGAAGGTTATGGAATATTGATTTTTTATTAATATGATAATTTTCTTTTTCAGGGGAGTACACAACTATCTTTTTATTTAAAGACAGAGCATGCCCTAGTTCATAGAGATTCCCTTTCCCAGCAGTAAGAAAAATTAACATAAAGTCTGCTTCTTCTATTCCCTCTTTTTCATAATCTCCAATATTATTCGCAACTTCTTTATTCCCATTCTTCTCAATAAGATTCCAATCGTTAACACATGTGAATCCCTTTGCAGTTAATTTCTTTATCAATGATTTAACTTGTTTTATATTTTTTTCATCCGATGCTATATAATACTTCACTCATACACCTCCATATTATTAATACTTTTTACCTATAATAACTTTACTATACATATTCGTTATAAAGAACTAAATATCCTTTCGAAAAATTAAAATAATTACTTACAGCTCTTTTTTTAAAAAGACAGGAGCACAAAACCCTTCATTCCAGTATGGTGCTTGCCCATATTATTAAAGTAGGTTGCATTATGCGACCAGTTGACTTGAACAGCCTTTACCTAAATTACGAAATTAACTTTATGCCTTTTTCAGGAATTATGCTGAGAAGACAGGCAGGATATCCTATTGGGCTTAAGATTAAACTATTGGGCACATTCATGGCTTGTCTTACATCTCGGTAGGTATTTACAATAATAAAGTAAAAGTTCTCTCAGCAATCTGAGGTCATTTACCTACATCTATATTTCTAAAAGAGAATTATGACCGCGTTCGGTACTGCGAATAATTGGATAGGTAGCATTCCTCACATTTGAAACTTAATTAAGAAATATGATAGAAAATATTAAGACAACAAAAAAGGAAATTACCAACAAATTTTCTATTATGTACTTTGTGAGAAATACGCACATTCGTTAGCTCTAATTCATTTGAGATCATTGACTAAAATAGTAAAAATCAATCGTTAAGTAAGATATTTGTTGAGAGAATTTGACTCACTATATTTTGGAAGGTGCATTTACCTTCTAAATAACTTTTTATTAATTCTAGATTTGCCATTGCTAGCGAATGTATACAATAAATTTCATAGAAAAAAGCCTTATCCTCTTTCCAGGACAAGGCTTTGCTTATCTTTTTCATAGATGATATGTTCAATTTCAATGCGAAATGGATCAGCCTCACAAATATTAATACCTCTATCTACATTCACTTTTTCCATTTCTGTTGCATCGGGAATTAACTTTTTGGCATGAATAAAATGTTCGATCATAGAACGTAACAGTTCTTGAGCACATGCTAGAGCATCCGTCCTATTTCTGCCGCTAACGGAAGAAATAAAACCCTTTCTTTTAAAATCCGGGAAACAAACTTGAATTGTAAATGAATCAATAATCAAAGGATGCTCTTCATAATAAAAAACAGCAGGATACTTAAATATCTGACTGACCAAAAAAATACATCCCCCCTCTGAAATTTTTTGTTCAATTCAATTATAACATATTTTACCAAACAAACATATTTTTTTATTGTTTGTCAAGTTTGTAGAGCATATTAAATTAAGTAGGTAGCATTGCCAACATTTACTACAACGTATATAAATAAAAGAAAAATCACAATCGTAATCATATTTAAAGTGATGCCAATAATATTACATACCTTCCCAAGCAGTCGCCAAATTCATACCACACTCTCCGGATAGAGCGATTTTCTTTTTAGTACTTGAAGCAAAGAACAGACCAATTCCCCATAATTAATGATGGAAACGCTTTGCAATTGCTTTTCTTGATTTCAAGCATTTTTACACCTTTCTTCATTATAGGTATAAGATTTTGACACGAAAAAGATCCATATGAAAGCTTATAACAATGAAAAGAGTTGTTAAAAAAAGAAACTCCGACTCAAATAATGAGTCCGAGTTTTCAGGTGCGTTTTAATTCTAATCTCCTGGCTAGTAATGACAAGCTGAAATTCACCAAGAAATACATAAGTGCTACTAAAATTAAAATGGGCTTTAGGAAATTTTGATTTTGCCCATAAATAATTTGACCTTGATGAGTCAATTCTGGTAATGAAATGACAACAGCCAACGATGTATCTTTCAATAAAGAGATAAATTGGCTAACGATTGGTGGTACCATTCGACGCAGTGCCTGTGGAAGAATGATATGTATCAAGGCTTGAACATAACTTAAACCAGATGATCGAGCTGCTTCCATTTGTCCTTTATCAACTGACTTCAACCCACTTCGAATGACTTCAGATATCATGGCTGATTCGAAAACCGTCAGTGCCACAATAGCTGCTGGTAATATTTCGAATTTAATTCCTACTTCCGGTAACGCTAAATATGTAAAAAGTATAATTAACAGTAGTGGTAAATTACGAATTGTTTCGACAGCCACAGCTAATATTTGTGATACAACAGGTATCTTTGCATAACGTAATATTCCTATAAGTCCACCAATGATAAAACTCAAAACGATAGATACAAAAGCCACCTGAATGGTTACCCAAAAACCTTCTAATAAAAACTTCAAATGATCTGGCGTGTATGCTCCTATAAAATCCATGTCTTATACCTCCCTCAATTACTCTTAGCCAGGCGTTTTTCTAAATAACCTACGCCAAGGCTTAAAGGAATGGTAAGAATTAAATAAAACGCTGCTACGAAAATGTATACATCAAATACAACAAAGGTTCTCGAAGAGATTAAATCACCGTGGTACATAAGATCAAGCCCAGCAACTACTGCTAAAATAGAAGAATTTTTAACTAGATTGATAAACTGGTTACCAAGAGGGGGAATGACAATTTTCACGGCTTGTGGCAAAATTATGTATCTCATCGCTTGTCCATAAGTCAGACCTGAAGAACGGGCAGCTTCCATTTGTCCTCTTGATACTGAAAGTATCCCGGCTCTAATGGCTTCTGCTATAAAAGATGACGTGTAGATAGTCAAAGCTAACGTACCTGCATATAATCCACTTAACTTTAAACCTAGAAAAAAGAAAAATGTGATGATCAATAATGGTATATTCCGTATGAACTCCACATAAGCAGTCCCAATCCAGTTCAATGGCTTAATCGGGGCAATTCTCATAATTGCAATAAGGACTCCAAGGATTAAGCTTGATACTAAAGCAATCAAACTCGATATGATTGTGTTTTTGAAACCAAGTAAATACATATCCAAATTTTCTGTCAAAATGGAGAAATCAAGCATGATATCCACTCTCCTCTAACTAATCAGGATGAGCAATTTGCTCATCCTGATAGATACAAATATTAATTTTTAGAAGATAACTAAAGATGAATTCAAATTCACCCCTTATTCTCCTCCCACATTTAATTCAATAGACTATTTTTTCTTAATCCATTTATCATGAATTTCGTCATATTTGCCCGAGTCTTTAATGGCTTTTAGAGCTTTATTTAATTCATCTACAAATTTCTCATTTCCTTTTTTGACAGCAATCCCATAAGGCTCATCTGTAAATGTACCACCAACAAGTTCGTAGGTCGGATCCTCATCAACCATTCCATAAAGGATTGAATCATCTGTCGTCAAGGTATCTCCTTGACCTGATTTAAGAGCAGCAAATGCTTCTGAATAATTCTCGAATTCTAATACTTGTGCTTCAGGGGCTTTTTCACGGATATTTATGGCTGATGTAGAACCTTTTACAGCCAATACCTTTTTACCTTTTAAATCATCGATTCCTTTAATATCGCTTCCCTTTTTAACAAGTAATGATTGTCCAGCATCAAAATAGACATCAGTGAAGTCGACTTCTTTTTTACGTTCTTCCGTAATGGTCATAGTAGCTACAATCGCATCAATGTCTCCATTATTCAATAAAGGCATTCTTGTTTTTGAAGTTACTTCTTTAAATTCTACTTTTTCTTCATCGCCAAGGATTTCACCGGCTAGTGCTTTTGCTATGTCGATATCAAAGCCTTCTACTTCTTTTGTATTTGGATTTTTCAACCCGAATAAACGCGTATCATTTTTTACCCCAAATACGATTTTATCGTTTTTCTTAATTTGAGCTAACTTATCTTTTTCTTTACTTCCACCATCTTTACCTTCATCTGATTCCTTATCTCCGCCGCAACCAGCCAACAAAATGACAGCCAGAACCGATAGCAATGATAATTGTAACCATTTCAATTTCTTCATTTTCTTCAACATGTAAATCACCCCTGTTTTTTATTTAATGATTTAATATACGGCTAAGAAATAGACGTGCCCTCTCTTCTTGAGGGTTATCGTAAAAATCAGCCGGTATTGCCTCCTCCAAAATCCTACCCTCGTCCATAAACACGATTCGGTCCGCCACTTCACGGGCAAATCCCATTTCGTGTGTTACCACGACCATCGTCATTCCTTCTAGAGCAAGGGTTTTCATTACATCGAGTACCTCGCCGATCATTTCTGGATCCAAGGCTGAGGTCGGTTCATCAAACAACATGATTTCTGGGCCCATCGCCAACCCTCTAGCTATGGCCACACGTTGTTGCTGTCCACCGGAAAGCTGAGAAGGAAAAGAATTTGCCTTATCTGCAATCCCGACCTTTTCCAAATACTTTTGAGCAATTTTTTCCGCTTGCGCATTCGTTTGTCCTAATACCTTCTTAGGTGCCAGCATGATATTTTCGAGAACCGTTTTATGAGGATACAGATGAAAATGTTGAAAAACCATACCAATGTTTCTCCGTAGCTTATTGATATCTGTTTTTTTATCAGCTACATTCAATCCGTTAATGGACAAAGACCCTTCCGTTATTGTTTCTAAACGATTAATACAGCGAAGAAGCGTACTTTTTCCTGAACCAGATGGACCAATTACTACGACAACTTCTCCCTTATTAATTGTAAGATTAATATCTTTCAATACATGGAAATCACCAAAATACTTATTAACCTGATCAAAAACAATCATCTTTATCCTCCCTAGCCTGTAACATATACAAGAATCAATAAAGCTATAGATAATCAAAATATTCAGAATAAAAAACTGAAAATACGTTATTTGATTGATTATCATTTCTAAATCCCATTTAAAAGCTTATGTATACTCTCTATCTTCTACCACAAACAATTCACTTATAGCTATATCAGACTATCAATACAAATAATATTATTTCTGCTATAACACTATTTATTATATATAATTCTAGATAAAATTACCATAAAAACTTATATTTGTTAAATATTATATTTTATACCATTATAATGATGTGGAATTTTTTCTAATTTAAGATGAGATAAATATCACTACCCTCAACTAAAAGTACCTACTTAAAAAGAAACGATACATATTCATAAAATCCACATTAAGAAGGCAGAATGTTGTTCATTCACATTCTGCCTTTCTCTAATTTCATTAGATATCTTTACTCATTTATCAAAGCATCTTCAAACGGTGCTGAAAATTGGCCTTTCGGTCCAAGCATATCCGTTTCCGACTCTCTTTTTTCACCATCTACTTCATAATAGCCAGCAGGAAAGTAATCAAATAAGGCACTTTCCCTATGTAATTCCAAAAAGTAATCCGATAAATCATCCATAAATTGCTGATATTCTTTTTGCTGAATGATTTGCCCATACTCATCAATTTGAAAATTCTCATTAATTGCTTCCTGTATTCCATCATGGTTGGATGCTGCAATATATAAATCGACATCTCCGCATTCCATACACAACAGTACACATTCTTCACTAGCTTCATCATAAGAATTTCGAACAATTTCTTTCAAAATGGCATCAATTTTATTGAAGTTAACTAATTGTATAGTAGTCTGAATCACAATAATCCCTCCATATTTAATTTTCTCATATATCTCCTCTTCATTTCTCTCTTCAGTAAAACAAAGATGAGTAACAATAATAGTATTCGTCTGGCATAATCACTTCAGTTACTTATTCACTTATTCAACTCAGTTACTAAAATTCATCACTCATTTTAGTTTTCTTCTTGGGAACTATCTTCTTTTTAGTTAAAACCCGTTCCTGCCTAGGTTCAATAATAGCATGATAGATGAAAAGATGAAAAAAACCTGCACACTGTTCTTGTCCATGACTCGAAAGGACACCATCAGTTTCACTCTTGAAGCTTCATATTCTGAAAAACATATTAAAATATACCTTGTCATAGAAAGGCACATCACAAAGGACCGCGCACTTATAAAAAGTGTTAAACATTCTGCCATACTTTCCAAGGAACTTTCCTGCTAACTGAAAATTCATTGTTCAGTTTAAAAAAAACATTCCATATATTACTATTTATGTTATATAATATATAAAGTAGATGTTACAAAACATAACATCATTATGATTTATAAAAACTTTTAAGGGGTGTTTTATTTGGACTTGAAATTCATGGAAATGGCAGTTCAATTGGCTACGGAAAATGTAAAGAAAAAAAACGGAGGTCCTTTTGGAGCTGTGATCGTTAAGGATGGGGTCATTATAGGAAGAGGCTGTAATAATGTTACTACTGCCTTTGATCCCACCGCACACGCAGAAATACAAGCTATTCGTGATGCCTGTAAAAACTTGAACAGCTTTCAACTTACAGATTGTGAAATCTATACGAGTTGTGAGCCATGCCCGATGTGTATAGGGGCACTTTATTGGGCACGCCCTAAAGCCATCTATTATTCTTGTACAAAAGAAGACGCAGCCCAAATCGGCTTTGATGATGACTTTATTTATCAAGAGCTTGCAATACCAATGGAAAACCGTTCGCTCGCCATGCATAGAATAGACTTTAACAACCATGATTTACCATTCCGGACTTGGGAATCTCTTGAAGCCAGAGTGGAATACTGACAAAAAGAATATAGATACTGATGTGGAGGCTCTAAATGAAAGAAAAATTACTAAAAAAAAGAATAGACGTTGCCTCAGGAAGAATTCCTGCTGATTGTGTCATAAAAAACGGGAAAATCATCGATGTATTTAATGGTGAGATTGTTACTGGGGACATAGCAATTGTAGATGGATATATTGCAGGAGTTGGAAATTACGAGGGAATATCAGAAATAGACGCCTTCGGTACATTCGTATCTCCAACATTTATTGATGGTCATGTTCATATTGAATCCTCCATGGTACGCCCTTCCGAACTAGCTAAAGTTCTGCTTTTACATGGAGTAACCTGCATCATTGCGGACCCTCATGAGATCGCCAATGTTTCAGGAATCAAAGGAATTCAATATATGATCGAACAATCCAACCACCTCCCCTTTGACTTTTTCTTCATGATGCCATCTTGTGTCCCCGCTACTAATTTCGAGGATGCAGGTGCCATTTTAAGAAGTGAGGATTTATCTCCATTTTACAAAGATCCACGTGTGCTTGGTTTAGCTGAAGTGATGAATTTTCATGCCGTTTCTATTACAGATGATGATATGATCCAAAAATTAATCGTTGCACAACAAAACGGTAAAAAAATTGATGGCCACGCTGCGGGACTAACAGAACAACAGCTTAATGTATATATGACTGCCGGTATCCATACCGATCATGAATGTACCACAGCAACACAAGCAAGAGAACGACTCCGGAAAGGCATGTATCTGATGCTTCGCGAGGGGACTGTAGCCAAAGACTTATGTAACCTTCTCCCTGCCGTTACCGAGAGAAATTCCCGCCGTTGTTTATTCGTCACGGATGATCGGCACCTAGATGATCTTGTAGCTGAAGGAAGCATTGACCACCATGTAAGAATATCAATCGAAGAAGGAATACCTGCTCTGACCGCGATTCAGATGGCTACGATAAATGCAGCCGAATGCTTTGGCCTAAGGGAGCACGGTGCTATTGCTCCTGGATATAAGGCCGACCTTCTTCTATTCGAAGATCTTAACTCCATCCAAATTCAATCCGTTTTTAAAGATGGCAAACTTATTGCAAAAGATGGCCAATTAGTAAACTTTCCAGTCCTACCCTTGCATCCGATTGAGGAAGAATTAAAACACACTGTCCGAATACAAGAGTTATCAGATACAGATTTTAAAATAAAGCTACATGATACCCTTGCCAATCTTATTGAGATTACACCGAACAGTTTAATTACAAAACATACAATTGAATCAGTTACTCGTGACCAAAATGGTTTGTTCCTGTCTTCTCCTTCGAAAGATCAAATTAAACTTGCGGTCATAGAGCGTCATCACATGACCAAGCAAATTGGACTAGGAATCGTCAAGGGTCTCGGCTTGCAATCAGGAACAATCGCCACAACTGTCTCACATGATTCACACAACTTAATAATGGCTGGTACGAATGACTACGATATGTGCGTTGCTGCTGAAGAAATTAAAAAGATGCAGGGAGGATTAGTCATCGTACAAGATGGTAAAACATTAGCCGCGCTCCCGCTTCCGATTTCCGGACTAATGAGTGCAGCTACTTCCACGGAAGTAGTTCACTTATTAAAGGAGATTGATATCGCTTTATTGAAAATTGGTGCCAACAGACAATTCAACCCATTCCTGACACTTGCTTTTTTAGCACTTCCTGTTATTCCTGAAATTAAATTAACTGCCCAAGGTTTATTTTCGGTCTCCTCATTTCAACATATTCCTATAGATGCAAGCATTTCTAACAGAAAAACCGAAACATTTTAAACTCCCATGGCATTGTGGGAGTTTTTCAATTAATAAATGAAAAATTTATTGTAAATCAAGGTTCAACTTCATTTAATTCGGGGAAAGATATATGAGTTCATATGTTAAAATAAACTTATTATCTTTCTAGGAGGGAATTATTATGGGGAATCAGTCACAAAAATACACAGGGTATATTGGTACTTACACTAAAGGGGACAGTCAAGGGATCTATCGCTTTACACTTGATCCAAATGAAGGGAAAATTACAACACCAGCCCTTGCTGCAGAATTAAAAGATCCTACTTATGTCACTATAAGTGAAGATAAAAAACATTTGTACGCCATTTTAAAAGAGGAAGGCAGTGGCGGTATTTCTGCGTACTCCATCGACGAAGAGTCTGGTGAACTTTCCTACCTTGGTAAGCAACTCACACCGAATGGATCTTATTGCCATATCAGTATAAATAGTGATAAAAACGTTATAGCCACCGCCAATTACGGAGATGGTATCATTGAAACATATAAGCTCGATCCGGATTTCATCCCTTCCGGCGTTACATCCACGGTGCGTCATACAGGAAAGGGGCCAAATAAGGAGAGACAGGAAAAGGCACATGCACATTATGCAGGATTTACCCCGGATGAAAAATTCATTGTGGTCGTAGATCTTGGAATTGATCAAATAAACACCTATGAGATACATAACGGATCATTAGAAAAAGTAAATAGTTTGACAGTAACTCCGGGAAGTGGACCAAGACACCTGACCTTCCATCCTAATGGAAAAATCGCCTATGTAGTGGCAGAACTTGCACCAGAAGTCATTGTATTAGCTTATGACAACCGTAATGGAAGTTTTTCTGAATTACAAACCATCCGCACAACCCCAGAAAATTTCCAGGAGAATAATCAAGGCAGTGCCATTCACATCTCTTCTGATGGAAAATTTGTTTATGCTGCAAATCGCGGCCACAATAGCATTGCCGTCTTCCAAACCGATGAGCAAACCGGAAAGCTGACCTTAGTAGAACTAGTTTCCACAGAGGGGAATTGGCCGCGTGACTTCTCCCTTGATCCGAGCGAAAAGTTCCTAGTTGCTTCTAATGAGGAATCTGGAAACTTGACGTTATATTCTCGAAATGAGGAATCTGGAAAACTAACTTTACTACAAAAGGATATCAAAGTACCTTTCCCAGTTTGCGTAAAATTCCTTTAATTAGTTTTTAATATAAAAATAAGAGGATTGAAGCAGTTGAATACTGCTCAATCCTCTTTACTTTATTTCGACTTGTGTTCATGTTATCCATATAACAACAATCATGACCCTATACAATGAGCCTTTAAATCCACTCACCTGCCATTTCAGGAAAATCAATATATGGATTACGGTTACCTTGCACTTCGAATATGGCTTGATTTCGGTGTTTTTCATAAAGACTGACCGGGAATTGACGATGCCATTCCATTAAAAGGGTTAAATCAACCTTATCTTGATCAATGATGCCTCCATATCGGAGTAAAAAATATAAAGTGGCCCTAGCCACAATCCCTTTACCGTATTCAGGTTCAAATTTCCCTTTTTCAGCTTTACCACACCCCACCTTTATAGCACGCACTTTCAATTCTTCTGGAATATAATCCATGAAGTCATGGTAGGGAAAATTCCCTCGGCTACTATTACAGGCCGGCTCACAGGCAAATAAATGATGCAGATCCCCCCTCATTGGCTCTTTTTTACTAAACCATGACTGAGGAACAACATGCTCACAATTGAGGGTCATACTTGTAGTCTCAGTGTTCTGACCCCCTTTAGACAATTGTTCAAGTACACGAATATCTTCTTCTATGACTTCGACAGGATCCATACCCTTCCCTGAATATAAGCTTTTCAATTTCCCGTCTTCTTGAAGGTCAATCCATGGATACAAAAAACGGTGGGGAGAATAACTCGGTTTGTTTGTATGTGAGATTTCCAGTAAAGAACTCAGTTTCTTCCGCGTCCAACGGCCACCGTTATAATATGTTTCTTGGCTTTTCTGATCTTCCTTTTCATCATAATAGTCACGACTCACTTTATAACTTTTATGCTCTGCTATTGCTCTTTCCCGTTCAATTTCTAATAGCTTCATATTGTACTTCATCCCTTCACCCCTTCGACTAATTTTTACCATACTTAAAGTTTATTAGGGTTTTGGTAGAATGAAAAGGTGCTTTAGAAGGGTCTAGCGAAGAATTTCAATGAAGTGGGTAAGAATGGTTGCCGTCATGCCCCAAATGACCCGACCTTCGTATTGATAGAAATATTCTTTTGTCTGCCTTGGCTGCCATTTATAATTCTCCCCACCTACAATTAAATCGTGTGGGAAATTTTCTACTGGCTCAACATTAAAACTCACATGATATATTTCTGGAGGGTTTTCCATAAAAAAAGAAAGTGGGACCGTAAAAACTGTTTCAACTTCAGCTGGATTTGGTACCAATTGTTGATCCCTCGGTATAAAGCCTACGTATGGATAAACAATCATTCCAAAAGGTGAAACAAGAAAATCGATAGGAAAAACATTATAAATATTTTCCATATTGACCCCGAGTTCTTCGTGCGTTTCACGGAGGGCTGCTGTCTGCTCATCCAAATCATTGTGATCGATTCTTCCACCAGGAAAACAAATATCACCTGGCTGCCTTCTTAGTTGATGTGAGCGCTCTTCGAAGAGGACATGTATTCCATCTTCCTTTTCGATAAGTGGTAACAATACTGCATACTTCGAAAAATTTCCACTTCCTAAAATAACAGGCGTATGTAAAGTTAATTTTTTCGTTATTTCTTCATTATTCATGAACTACACCTCTTTTGAGAGTTAATAATTTCAATGCCGATTGCCTCTAAATAGTTTTATATTTTAAACCACACGGAACTGAAATACATACTTTTATTATGTACCAAATTGACCAATTTTTTAAACAAAAAGGTGAGAGCATATCTCATCAGAATGTGCTATTATCCTACTAGAATCCTAGGAGTGACATTGCTAAAGAATCTGTTCCTTTACTAAAGAAGCTTTACTGAACCATTTTCCTTGTAAGTCAAGATATTTGATTACAGTGTATCATTTCCAGACGAAAATAAACGAAAAAAAAGAACAGAATAATATAACTTCTGTTCCACCATTTTAAGGGTATCTCTATAACTCTGCTAGAGTTTGTTTTAATGTTTTTACAATGAACGCATAATCCTCTTCGGTTATGCATAATGGGGGGGCCAATGTCAATACATTATTAAAGCCGGCTACCGTATCCCCATTTTTACCGATAATCAATCCTTTCTGCTTGCATGCAGAAATAATTTTATTCATTTCGGAAAGAGCAATCGGACTTTTAGTTAGTTTATCTTCCACAAGTTCTATTCCGACTAACAATCCTTTTCCACGTACATCACCAACATTTGGATGGGATTTCAGTTCATTTAAATCCTCTAAAAAACGTAGTCCCAATTCTTTTGAGCGTTCTATCAGGTTTTCATTTTCATATATTTCCATATTTTTTAAAGCTAGTGCGCATGATGCAGGATTACCACCAAATGTATTTACATGCCGAAACCGATCATACTCTTCTTTGCCAACGTACGCTTCATATATTTCTCTTTTGACAGCTGTTGCGGATAAAGGAAGATATGCACTCGTAATTCCTTTTGCCATTGTAATTATATCTGGCTGTACATCATAATTCATATAACCGAACTTCTTACCCGTACGGCCAAAACCGCAAATTACCTCATCAGATATTAGAAGAACGCCATTTTTATTACATATTTCTTGCACTCTTTTCATATATCCCTTTGGAGGCATTAGGATACCGCCACCCGTTATAATGGGTTCCATAATGACTGCCGCTATTGTTTCACTCATTTCCCACGTGATGGCACGCTCTATTTCAGAAGCACTTTTCTCTCCACTTTCATCCTCTGGATTACGATACGAATCAGGAGGTGTAACGTGTAGAAACCCTGGAGCAAGTGGTTCATATTTATACTTTCTTTGTGCCTGACCGGTTGCTGCCAAAGCCCCCATTGAATTCCCGTGATAAGACCGATAGCGGGAAATGAATTTATAACGTCCATGATTTCCTTTTTGCTGATGAAACTGACGGGCAATTTTAAACGCCACTTCATTTGCTTCTGAACCACTATTGGAAAAGAAAATCACATAGTCTCCGCCAAGCCAATCATTTAATTTCTCTGCAAGTTTAATGGCTGGTACATGGCTGTTCGTCAATGGGGAATATGGAAGCTCTTTCAACTGTTCGTAAGCTGCTTCTGCAAGTTCTTCCCTACCATAACCAACATTGACACACCATAACCCAGACATGCCATCCAGGTATCGATTTCCATCGATATCAGTAATCCAGGCACCCTTTCCTTTTTGAACTACCATCGTTCCTGGATTCGGTCCAGCACCCTTCATATTATGCCAAACATATTTATCATCCATTTCTTGTAGATCTTTCATGCTCTTTTCAACTTGCATAAACCTCTCCACCCCTTTCTATTCTCTAAAGAAGGTCGCTCTATAATGACCGATCCCTATTCCCTTTTCAGGAACTAGCCTTGAATTTCCATATGCCACTTATATAGTGGTTACATGTATCAAAATCATTTATAACTGCCTTTATCGAACTCTCCAATACAACTCTATTTCTAATTTTAATTATATTTTTAAAATGAAGCTTTTACATTAGACGTTTTGTATAGTAAATGAATAAATATTTTAACATTCTGTTTGCCTTCTAATAGCTTAATTGAAATGCCCACTTTCTCGCCCGGTCTAAACAATTATAATGGTCTAAAAAAGGGGTTTAATTGAATTCCGATAACAGTTTACGTATAATTCAGAAAAGTGATACAGAGAGGAGAATGTTTATGACCCACCAGAAAATCATTATTGCCCAAAATTTGAATAAGCAATTATTGGAGAAAGTACAAGTATTAATTCCTGATTGGAATATTATTACGGGTAAAGATCCGGCTATTTGGAGAAATCATATCCATGATGCTGAAATAATCGTAGGTTGGAAAACAGAAATGAATAAACTCATAGAAAGTGAGAAAATAAACAATCTAAAATGGATACAGACATGGAGTGCAGGAGTAAATGCTCTGCCACTGGATACTCTTGAAAAAGCTAATGTTCAGGTAACCACGGCAAACGGCGTGCATGCCTATCCCATTTCAGAGACTATTTTTGCCTTGCTCCTTGCGTTTACAAGGAAAATAGATACATATGTTAAACAACAACAGAAAAAAATATGGCATCACGCTCAAATGAAAGAGGAAATTCATAATAAAACAATCGGAATCATAGGTGTTGGAAAAATCGGTAAGGAAACAGCTAAAATTGCCAAAGCCTTCGGGATGACTGTGCTTGGGATTCGTCATTCCGGTAGGTCAGAAGAATTCGTGGATGAAATGTTCACACAAAGTCAATTAGAGGATTTTTTACCAAGATGCGATTACGTTATTGTTACTTTACCTTTAACCTCTAAAACAAGGTATATGTTCGGAACAAATGAATTCAACTTAATGAAACCTTCTGCTTTCTTCTTGAACATCGGTCGTGGCTCAATCGTCATTCAACATGAATTGATACAGGCCCTTGAAGACCAACAGATTGCAGGTGCCGGCCTTGATGTATTTGAGACTGAACCGCTTCCAGCAAATAGTCCACTTTGGCAAATGGACAATGTCATCATTACCCCTCATACTTCAGGAAATACTGAATTTTACGATCAACGCCTAATTGAAGATATATTCATTCCGAATTTAGAGAACCACCTCCTCGGAAAAAAACCTGAAATCAATTTACTTAATTACAAAAAGGGTTATTAGCACTATTCAATATATTGCAAAAAGTTAGCAGCACTATAGTCATTGCAAAAACCGACAGTATCTGTTATTCTTAAAAAGAATTATTTTTGTTCGTGAGGATTGATAAGTGAATCACTTTTCTTCTGAAAAATGAGCAAGGGTAGTAACACAATGTGTGGATTCACACTAGGAGGCAACAAAAATGGAACAAGGTAAAGTAAAATGGTTTAACGCAGAAAAAGGATTTGGCTTCATCGAACGCGAAAATGGAGACGATGTATTCGTACATTTCTCAGCTATTCAAAGCGAAGGTTTCAAATCTTTAGACGAAGGTCAAGCAGTTACTTTTGAAGTTGAGCAAGGTCAACGCGGACCCCAAGCTACTAACGTTCAAAAAGCATAATAATATCTCATATATATAACAGACTCTACTTGTAGAGTCTGTTTTTTTGTCTGCAGATTAGTAAGTAAAAATAACAAAAAAACCCCATCAATAGATGGGGTACACGAAACAGGTTTAGTAAATGGTAACCAAAGTATAACATACAAAGAAACGAAACCCTAATTTTTCCGAAAAGTACAATAACGATTCTTATTATTAAGCATCGTTATATATGATATTTTCTAGTTTCATTCAACTCCCCATGGATAGAAAGGTGGCATATCTGTACTACTCTTCATAGTAAACTTAGCCTTCCTATTTTCAAGAAAAGCTCCGATACCTTCTTGTGCATCTGCTTGTTTTCCAGTCCAATGAATCATCTTGGACTCAATTTTATGCGATTCAACCGGATGATAAGCTCCCAACATAGTCCACATAAGCTGCCTTGACAAGGTTACGGAAATGGATGATGTATTTACCGCTATGTCAGTGGCAATCTTCAGGGCAGTTATCATCAACTGATCGGGCTCTACGATCTCGTTTACTAATCTAGACTCATGGGCTTCCTGAGCGGAAATCATTCCACCAGTAAACACCCATTCAGTTGCCTTCCCCATACCGACAAGTCTTGGTAGGAACCATCCACTGCAAGCCTCCATTGTAATCCCACGCTTTGCAAAGTCAAAGCTCATTTCCGCGTCGGATGATGCAATCCGAATATCCATCGGTAATGTCATGGTAATTCCAATGCCGATGGCCGAACCATTAATTGCCGCTATAATTGGTTTCTTCATATCAAATATCCGTAAAGATAAGACCCCTCCAGCATCACGATACTCCACCAAGGGAGTATGATCCATAAATGTTTCTACACCCTTTTCCAAATCCATTCCAGAACAATAAGCTTTTCCTGCTCCAGTCAAAATAATAGCTCTTACATCATCATTTTCATCTGCCATATCAAAGATGTCTATCAGCTCTTGACACATCTTCTCATTAAAAGCATTCAATCTTTCAGGACGATTTAGTGTAATGATAAGGACATGATCAACCATTTCGGTATTAACTGTAGAATACACTGTTACTCCTCCTTATATCACAGGGTGTAGGCATTCTTTAATCTGAACTATTTTTACATATAATTACATTTTATATGTTTTATCTTCAAAATCAAAGAATTAAGGGATGAATTTTTAAAATATTGTACGTAAATAGTCCACATATAAAAAAGACCAGTTGCAGTATGTGCCAACCGGTCTTCTTATTGAGTTACCAATATAAATGACAAGCAACGAAATGTCCTGGTTTTTGTTCCTTCCATTCTGGCACAGCACTAGAGCACACTTCCATAGCTTTTGGACAACGTGTCCGGAACACGCACCCGCTGGGTGGATTAATTGGACTAGGCACATCACCTTGAAGTACAATCCGTTCCCTCTTAACCGTAGGATCTGGAATAGGGACGGCTGAAAGTAAAGCCTGGGTATACGGATGAAGTGGATCCTTTGTAAGGGAGTCACTGTCAGAGAGTTCCATCATTCGCCCTAAGTACATAACTAAAATACGGTCTGAAATATACTTTACCATTGACAAGTCATGAGCAATGAATAAATAAGTCAATCCCATATCCTTTTGTAATTCTTTCAGTAAATTTACTACTTGTGCTTGAATAGAAACATCAAGGGCCGATATGGGTTCATCACAGACAATAAATTTTGGGTTTAGGGCCAATGCTCGTGCAATTCCGATACGCTGACGTTGACCACCACTGAATTCATGAGGGAACCGGCTGATATGTTCTGGATTTAATCCGACAAGCTTCAGCAAGTCCTCCACTCTTTTCTTTTTTTCTTTGCCCTTCAAAATCCCATGAATAGCAAGAGGCTCACCAATTAATTCCTCTACCTTCATACGTGGATTTAATGAAGCATATGGGTCCTGGAATATCATTTGGATTTCCCGGCGGACCTGCGACATTTCACTTTGTTTATAGTCAAAAATGTTTTTTCCCTGAAAAAGGACTTCACCATCTGTAGGCTCATAAAGTCGTGTAATCGTTCTACCTGCCGTTGATTTACCACAACCACTCTCGCCAACAAGCCCGACCGTTTCTCCTTCAAATATCGTTAAATCCAATCCATCCACAGCTTTTAAGGATTCCGAACCAATAGAAAAATATTTCTTCAAGTTTTTCACTTCAACAAGAGGAGTCCTATTGCTGAGGGTCTTTTCTTTTAATGACTCATTTTTTAGTGATACCATGACTCTCCTCCTTTATACATTTGTTGTGGTTTGATCTCTTGTTGCTTTTGCCATCGGATGGTGTAGCCAGCATGCTGCTGTCTGGCCTACCTCCACCTCTTCAAGTTCTGGATTATGATCCTTACAAACCTTCATTGCATATTCACATCTAGGGTAAAATGGGCAACCCTTGGGCGGATCTAATAAATCGGGAGGAGACCCGATGATCGGAACCAGCGGGTTCGTTTTCTCCATATCAAGCCTAGGCACGGTTTTGAGCAGTCCTTTAGTATAGGGGTGCTGCGGGTTTGCGAATATAGCTTCTACCGTCCCCGTTTCCACAACCGTTCCGGCATACATAACGATTACACGATCACAAGTTTCTGCGACCACACCCAAATCGTGGGTAATTAGAATTATGGAAGTGTTCATCCTTTGTTGGATGTCTTTCATAAGTTCTAAAATTTGTGCTTGGATCGTCACATCCAATGCCGTGGTTGGTTCATCAGCAATCAATAATTGGGGATCACAGGCAAGGGCTATCGCAATCATTGCCCGCTGACGCATTCCCCCGGAAAATTCATGCGGATATTGCTGCAACCTTCTTTCAGGTTGAGGGATGCCAACCAATTTTAATGTTTCAAGTGCAATTTCATAAGCCTCTTTTCGAGAAATATCTTTATGCTTTAAAATAGATTCCATAATCTGGGTTCCTATTTTCGTAGTCGGATTAAGTGAAGTCATCGGATCTTGAAATATCATACTGATGTCATTCCCCCGGATCCTTTGCATATCCTTTTCACTCGCTTTTACGAGATCCTTACCATTAAACATGATCGACCCTTTATCATACTGTGCCGGGGGTGTTTCCAATAATCTCATAATCGATTTCGCGGTTACGCTTTTTCCGCATCCCGACTCCCCGACTATCCCAATGGCTTCCCCTTTTTTCACTTGAAAGTCTACGCCGCGAACAGCCTGTACTTTACCAGCATACGTATGGAAGGTGATATGTAAATCATTGACCTCTAATAAGTTCCCCATCCTCGTCCCTCCTATTCTAGTTCAATATCTTTATGATTAGGACTCTATTATTTTCTAAGCTTTGGATCCAGTGCATCCTGAAGACCATCGCCCACTACATTAAAGGCAAACATGGTGATAGAAATTAGTATGGCTGGAATTAAAAGCTGATAGAAGTTACCGACTAAAATGCTTCCTAAAGCATCACTCGTCAGTGTTCCCCAGCTAGCCTGTGGCGCTGGGACACCCAGCCCTAAAAAGCTTAACGTCGCCTCAGCAAATATTGCAGAAGGAACTGTCAAAGTTAAATTCACTAAGATTGGCCCCATTGTATTGGGTATCATATGTTTCCTTAATTTCCAATTCGTATTAGCTCCAGATATGGTAGCTGCATGAATATATTCATTTTCCTTTAGCTGTAATACTTGACCTCGAACCAAACGTGCCATGGGAATCCAACCTGTAATCGTCATCGCAATGATTATCGGTAATATACCGGGATTTAAAACGACCATCATTAAGATAACCATCAAGAGGTATGGAATTGCATAAATTACCTCAGCAAACCGCATCATTAAATTATCTGTGCGTCCACCTCGTATCGCTGAAATCCCCCCATAAATGACCCCTATAATGAAGTCGATGAGTGCAGCCATCAATCCAATAAATAAGGATATCCTTGCCCCATACCACGCTCTTGTGAATAGGTCTCTTCCTGCTGTATCCGTACCAAACCAATGTTCAGCATTTGGCCTAAGATTCTTTTTGGCGAAATCTTGTTCGTAATAGGAATATCCATTCATATAAGGACCAAAAATGGCCATCAATCCTAATAGGACAATAAGGATAAACCCAGTCATGGCAAGCTTGTTTTGTTTAAATCTTCGCCATACATCGGACCAGAATGACACAGTTGCCCTAGAAATTTTTTCTGCTTCCTTGAAATTATCTTCTGCGGGCGAGAACATATCTTCAGTTAATTGCACTTTTTCTGCCATTATTTACTCTCCCCCGTCACTTTAATTCTCGGGTCAATCAACGTATAGGCTACATCTACTATGAAAATCAATATGATTAGTACGGCACTATACACAATCGTGGAACCAAGAATAACCGGGTAATCCCGATTGAAGATTCCTTTAACAAACATCTCACCCATCCCAGGAATTCCAAAAATACGTTCTATAATGAAACTTCCCGTGACAATATTAGCCGTCAGTATACCGAGGATCGTAATGACAGGCAATATGGCATTTCGGATTGCATGTTTTATAATGACGCTACTTCTTTTCAAACCTTTGGCCTTTGCGGTCAATATGTAATCCTGACCCATGACTTCTAACATGCTCGTCCGCATCAATCTTGCAATAAAAGCGAGCGGCATCATCGATAAGGCAATGGAAGGCAAAATGGTATGTTTCCATGTTGCCCACGTAGCAACCGGAAGAATTTTGAATTCAATGGCAAGGTAATTTATCAAAACAGTAGCTAAGATAAAGTTAGGAACAGATATTCCTACAATCGCAATGATCATTGACAGGTAATCAGGCCATTTATTTCGATACAAAGAAGCTATCACACCTAAAATTAGCCCAAAAAAGATAGCGATGGCTAACGCTTGCGCACCTAGGTGTAAGGAAACTGGAAATCCGTTCACTATGTAATCGTTCACCGATATGGATGATGATTTTAATGAAGGACCAAAATCAAACCTAAGTACTTCCAATAAATAATTTCCATATTGTGACAGCAACGGTTTATCCAAGCCATAGTGTGCTTGTAGGTTATCGTAAACAGCAGGAGGCATTACCCCTTCTTTGGCGAAAGGATTTCCTGGTATGGTATGCATTATGATAAAAGTGATCGTTATGACCGCCCATAAAGTTATAATCGCCCATTTTAATCGATTCATCGTATATCTCAACATGGTAATCACCTCAATTCTCGTTTTCATAGAAGTTTAAAGCAGAAATGAATTCATGAAATTTTCAACTGAAAAATGGGGTATGTCCTTAAACGGACATACCTCCCATCACTATCTTGCCTTTATTTTTTATCTGCATAAATAAAGCTAGGATATTCGTTGATTGGTGCATAAATCCCTGTAACATTCGATTTAACCATATATGGTTTAGTATAGAAGTAAATCGGGATAATCGGCATTTCATCAATTAATACTTTTTCAGCTTTGTGTAGAATAGGCATGCGATCTTCTGGTTTCAATGCAGTTTTTGATTCCTTAAGATACTTGTCGTATTCCTTGTTAGACCAATCGGCATCATTATAAGCGCCATCAGTCTCCCAAAGCATGAATGTCATTGGATCAACATAATCACCAATCCAGCCAGCACGTGAAATTTGGAAGTCTCCTGCTTTTTCCCGATCCAACTTAACTTGGAATTCAGCATTTTCCAGTTTGACTTCAACACCTAAATTTTTGCGCCACATTTCTTGGACGGCTTCAGCAATCTTCTTATGGGCATCTAATGTATTAAACAAAATGGAGAAGTTAGGCATTTTTTTCATACCCTCTTCAGCAAGACCTTCTTTTAATAACTTTTTAGCTTCATCTACATTTTCTTCGAATAGGTTCCCAGTATTTTCTTGGAAATCCCCAGTTGCATCAGGAATCCCTGGAGGGACAATACCATACGCTGGCTGTTGGCCACCTTGTGTAACATTCTCCGTGATCATTTTTCTATCGATAGCCATGGAAAGAGCTTTTCTGACTTTAATATTATTGAACGGTTTTACTTTAGTATTTAAATTGTAATAGTACACTGCAAGATCTGGACCATTGTTGAATTCCTTATCTCCAGAACTCACCAATTGACCTTGTTTGTCCACTGGAAGTGGATAGGCCAAATCTAGTTCACCATTTTCATACATTTGCCATGCTGTATTCTCATCTTCTATAAGAGCAAAATTTACAGCATCCAATTTAATTTTATCTTTATCATAATAATTGTCATTTTTCTCGATTTTAATGTTCTCTTTATGTTTCCATTCAGTTAACTTGAAAGGACCATTCGAAACATGAGTTTTTGCCTCAAGCGCCCAATCCGGATTTTCTTCTTGGACTTTTTTATCGATAGGAAATAAAGCATAGAAAGATGTTAGATCTAGGAAGTATGGAGTAGGCTCTTCCAAAACAACCTCTAATGTTAGATCATCAGTAGCTTTTACACCAACATCCTCTTCCTTACCCTTTTTACTATTGTAAGCTTCTCCCCCTTTAAGATAATAAAGCTGGTAAGCATAGTCAGCAGCAGTATCAGGATTCAAAGCATATTTCCACGCGTATTCAAAATCATTGGCAGTGATTGGATCGCCATTCGACCATTTCAAACCATCTTTAAGTTTGAAAATCCATGTCTTACCATCTTTGCTAGTATCCCATGACTCTGCAACGGCAGGAACAATCTTACCTTCCTCCGTTTTCTTTGTCAGCCCTTCAAAAGTATGATGTAGAATCCATGAATCATGGGTCCCTTGCGCTTTAGCAGGATGAAGTGATCCTGGTTCAGAAGAGTTATTCACATTTAAAACTTTTGGACCATTTGATTTGCTAGTGCCTTCTTCTTTTTCATTTGAAGTTTCCTTAGAACCTCCATTACAAGCGGCCAGTACAAGTATCATTACTAAAAATAATGATAGTACTGAAAATTTAGACTTTTTCAAACGTTTTCCCCCTCATTTATATTTCTTTCGAGTCCCCATTCTAGGGTTTCCCTTATCTTGCTTCTATCAACTACCGACTTGGTTCATCCCGAAAATTATCTGCGAGGATTAGTTAGAAGTTTAAAGCTCATTCACTAAAATAGATTAGCAAACCGCTTGCACATTTACTCTTTTTTCCTCGGGACACCAAAAAAAACAGCAGTTTAATAGCTTAAAACCACCTTCCTTTCAAACCTCGCAAAAGGGCAATATGATTATATTCGACTTAAAAATGTTAAACCCTTCAAAATATTACAAAAAATTAAAATTATCTATCAATTACCCTTGATATGTAATCTTTTGTTACAAATTACTTATTAACATGACTATTCTCATATCTTTGAAAAGAGTCATTCATAACTTATTGCTTCCTTCTATTTATCATCATGGTCAAAAAGCTTCACTTAAGTGGAAGGAAGACCAATATTTCTACACCCCTCTAGCATTTTAACCTTTAATTAACGTTGCTGTTTATTCAGCCTCCTAAACGATGACTTTCCCCGAATAAATCAACACCAATTTCCATGAACACAAAAAAACACTCGTTGCTCCATGGCATCGAGTGTTTCAAATCCTTATTCCGTGCGTATAAAAGAGGAACCCACTTAAAGAAAATTAATATAAACAAAGCCCCCATTAGATCACTTTGAAATGATAATGAACTGGAATTCTGTTATTTTAGCAGGAAGAACCAACCTAATAAACTCGAAATAATTACTTTATAATTCCTTTAGCTTCCCCAAAGTGAAAACTCAGCTTTCAATAAGGAAAAGATTAAGACATCTTGAGATTGATTGTTTAAGTAGACAAAATCTCTAAGCTTTCCTTCTTCTGAAAATCCAACTTTTTTCAAAAGTCCAGTCGATGCCAGATTATTAGGAAAAGCTAATGCAGCAATGCGATGTAGTTCGAGTTCTTGAAAAGAAAATCGTAATATTTCTCTGACCGCTTCACAAGTAAAGTATTGTCTCCAATAATCAGGGTGAACTTCGTATCCTATTTCTGCTCTTTTATTAGATTTGTTCAATTGATTTAAACCCACAGTACCGATGAACTTTCCTGTATCCTTTAAGACCAAACCCCATTGAATTCCTCTTTGATTAATAAAAGAGCTTCTAAACGAGTTGATAATCCGATAAGACTCTTCCATCCTATGCAATGTTTCAATTCCGCCATAACGGGTTACTTCTTCTCTTGAAAGGATATCAAACAGACTTTCTGAATGCTGGCGACATATTTCAACCAGATGCAGCCTTTCTGTCTCTAATTCAGGAAACTTCATCCCTTATCACCCCAATAATCATCCTATATCGTTATTCTACTTTAAAGGGCGTGTTTCCTGTTTAATGGACTTTCCCTTGCATAAAAGATCTTTCCTTTAGATATAAAGCTGAATCGGGATGTCTATTCTTTGTTATCAAATCTCTTATGATTTGTGAGAGAATTACACTATAAACTGTCCCATTTCCACCATACCCCATTAAAAAATAGCAATGGGGGTAATCCGGGTATATTCCAATCGTCGGTAAACCATCATGTGACTCACCAAAGAATGCCCCCCAATAATAATCTGCTTGGACCACTTTCTCCAACTCTGGGAACAATCCGACTAGCTGTTTCAATAATTCATCCCGCTTATGAATAATCTTCGAATCTCTCTTTTCAAGGTATGTTGTTTTTTCATCAAGACCTCCTATAATAATTCGATTATCAACTGTTTTCCTTGCATATAAATAGGGCCTTGCTGTTTCCCATATCATCATCCCTTCATCCCATTTGGCGATATCAGCTATTGGATTCGTTGCAATGGCATAGGAACTCAGGATTACAGCATTCGGATCTTTCACCTCTTCTTGGGCTTCATAGCCTGTTGCGAAAATGACATGTTGGGCCCTAATGGAATGCCCGGAATCAGTTTTCAATTCCGTATGATCATCCTTTAAAATCTTTCCATTGATGGTCGTGTTTGAAAATATACGAACACCCTGTTCATAAGCTTTTTTTACCAATAAATGTGCATGTTTATATGGATTGATTTCTGCGTCATTTCCCGTTACAAGTGCTCCTGCTTTTAAAAAGGAAAAATGTTTCCCTATCTCTTCTTCCGAATAGTACTCAACCGGAAAGTTGTGAGTTTTAAGATTGTGATATTCTTCTTGCAGCATATGCACATCATCAGGATTAGAAGCGTAATATAAACTTTTTCTAATCTTAAAGTCTGGATCATCAGCTAGGCTGGGGACAACCTTTCTTTCAAGCGTATGTATGGCTTCCAAGCAAAGCTGAACATGCCGTGTTCCAGCTTCTTCTCCAAAACTATTAATCAAGGAAGTCAATGTTTTATCATTTGAATATTGTAAAAGACCTGTATTCGCAACCGTGCTTCCAGTACTTAAATCCCTCTTATCAACAAGAACGACATTAAGCCCAGTTTCCGCCAAAAAATAAGCGCAATGAGCACCCGATGATCCAGATCCTACGATGCAAACATCACACGTGATATCTTCTTCTAATGTCGGATATTTCATTTGTTCTTTATACGTCTCATTCCAATATAACTTTCCCGATTTTAAATCCATCCTTATCTTCACCTTCCTATGTTTTTCCAGTCTTGGACTTGTTAAATAGTTCTATTTACATCCTCAGAGGTCCTGTAATCCTAATCCTTCTTTACCCTAATCATAATCAATCACAAACGTAAAATAATGCTTTCTAAACAATTATTTGTGTATGCCTCATACACCCATAGGCCTAATGAAATCATCTTGTTATGATATCTAGTTAGTATGTACCTATTAAAATTCACCTCTTTACTATCCCTTTATTCCTAGTTTTTTCACTTTCTAAAATAATCCAGTTTACGTTTTCCTAATTTTATAGCATACTGGATTCTCATTCAGGAATTTTCGTAACAGGAGGAAATCAAATGAAGAAAATTATTTTATCATCCGTACTAACTTTATCGTTGCTAAGCCCAACCGTAGCACTAGGTGCAGATATCTACACAGTTACTGATGGGGATACTTTAACTAAAATCGCTACTGAACAACAAATCAGCCTTTCCGATTTGCTTATAGCAAACCCTACAGTAGATGATCCTAATAAGATTAAAGTCGGACAAGCCATCTCCTTACCCACCACTAAAAATGCAACAGTTCAGGCTAATAGCTCATCGATTGAACAACAGATCCTTGATTTAGTAAATGCGGAACGTACACAGGCGGGACTGAAGGAACTGAAGATGGATGAAGAACTTTCGAAGGTAGCAAAAGCGAAATCAGAAGATATGCGTGATAATAACTATTTCTCGCATACGAGCCCTACAAATGGCTCACCTTTTGAAATGATGAAGTCATTTGGAATTAGTTATACATATGCAGGTGAAAATATCGCAGCCGGCCAAACCAGTGCAGCTTCGGTGATGAAATCATGGATGAACAGTGCCGGCCATAAAGCTAACATCCTGAATAAGAATTATACTCATTTAGGAATTGGATATGCTAAAGGCGGTACATACAGCCGCTATTGGACGCAGCAATTCATTGGAAAATAGGGAGTTTAAGTGCAGCATAATTGCTGCATTTTTTTCTTCATGATCCCCATCAACCTCAGTTGAAAAAAAGCCTAAATTTTCTCATCTATTTCTCCCTATCTCTTTATAACTTGATATCATACTGTAGCTTATACCCGATATATTGACAGATATTATCCTACGCTAGATTATAAATTTCAGATATAATGGATAAAAGTAAACATTGGAGGAGAATCAATTGTCTAATAGATTAGGTTTGGTGCTGGATGTGGAGACAACTGGATTACGACCGAACTCGGATGAAATTATCGAGCTCGCTCTTATCCTTTTCACCTATAACAGCGAGACTGGAGAAATTTTAAATTTTATTGACCAGGATTCTTTCTTAAGAGAGCCACTCTCTTATCAAGCAAGAAAAAATTATAATCAAGCATATAGAGTCCATGGCATACCATATAGTTCGGTAGAAGGCAAAAGCTTTCACGATGAAAAAATCAGGTCATACATTGACCGTGCTGATTCAATATTTGCCCATAACGCTTCCTTTGATCGCAGTTTTCTCTATCAGATGTACCCAGAAATCAATGATCAAAAGTGGTTTTGTACAATGAGAAATGTTCCTTGGAAACAATATGGTTTCGTAAATAGTAAACTGTTAACCCTTCTTCAAGCCCATAACATCACAAACTTTCAAACTCATCGGGCCCTGGATGACATTTCATATTTAATAAAACTGTTGCAAAAAACCAACCCTGTCGGTCTTCCCTATCTGAAGGATGTTATCAATAAAAATCCAATGAGAAAATATACACCTACTTCTGAAAAATCTCACGTATAAAAAAACACGGGAAAATTCATTTGAATTTTCCCGTTTTTTTTATATTACTTTCATAACTCCATCAATGAAAATAGCCCTACTCTCTAAAAAACTCATTGACTCTAATTATTATCCTTATACTGATGCTTCATCCTCTTTTTCAGCAAATGTATTTTTTTGCTTTTTGAATTTCAAGCTATAGTAAATGATAGATAGAATCAAAGCCACTACTAAGAAAATAGCCAAGATGCTAAGGTTATGCCACATAAAGTTATAATCCCCTGTGGATATAACCGCTCTAAACGCATTAATCGAGTATGTCATAGGTAAGAATGGTGTAAAGTGTTGTAAGAAACTAGGAACCAATTCGTTCGGGAATGTTCCCCCGCTGCTAGTCAGCTGAAGGATCATAATCAACAAGGCGATAAAACGCCCTGGATTGTCAAAGGCTGCACCTAGGAATTGAATGATTGCCATAAACGTCAAGCTAGCCAAAATGCTAATCATGAAGAATAACGGAATATTTGTCACTTCAATTTCCAGTCCTAGAATTAATACTAAATCCACCAAGATGGCTTGACATAATCCTACTAATGCCATGACACCATACTTACTGATAAACCAACCGAAACCATTTTCAGGAATGACTACAGGATCCCTCATCGGGAAGATGATTGTCAAAACGATTGCTCCAATAAATAAACTCAATGATACCAAATATGGAGCAAAACTAGTTCCATAATTCGGTACATTATTTATTGGCATTTTATCGACTTTCACTGGGCTTGCAAACATATCATATACATCATCATCCGCTTTGATATCACTTGCTTCGTCTGCCCCATCTTTCAATTCATCATGTAATTCTTTTGATCCATCCGAAAGTTTAGCCACGCCATCTTCCAGCTTGATTGCTCCATTGGCCAATTCACCCATTCCATTGGTCAAGCTTGATGAACCATCTTTCAGCTTATCAGTTCCTGCAACCAGGCTTTTCGATCCTTCGGAAAGTTGTGAAGTCCCATTGGATAATTGCTTAGAACCATCTTCCAATTGGTCAAGTCCAGCAACTAAATTGTTACTTCCTTCCGTTAATTGACCTAGTCCGCTCTGGGCAGAATCTATACTTTCACCGAATGTGGTTAATCCGGCTACCAATTGTCCCTGACCACTTTCTAGTTCACTTGCTCCACTAGCCAGTTTTCCTTGTGCCTCGGACAATCGGGTAAAACCATCACTAAGAGCATCCGTTCCTTTTCCCAATTGACTAGCACCATCACTAAGATTTGTACCGCCTTTGGAAATTTCAGAAGCACTGTTTGAGAGTTTACCTACTCCTTCAGAAACTCCCTTGCTTCCCTCACTAATTTCAGTCAATTTCGTAATAAGACCTTCCAATCGAGCTTGTTCAGTGGCATCCTCTGAAGACTGAGATTGTTGTCTTAGACCGGAAATGACTTCATCGAGTCCTGAAGAAACACGAGACGCACCTGCTTTTGTTTCATTGGCAGCTGTACTCCAATCTGTCAAAGAGGAGGAAAGCTGACTAGCACCCGTAGCTACTCCATTTGCCCCCTCGGACAAACTAGGGAGTTTTTCTTCAATCTGATTGAAACCTTCCAATGATTGTTGCAAACCTGCAGCTAAGGTACCAGTTCCGGCTTCAGATTTCTTGGCTCCCTCTAAAAGTTCCGTTTGTCCTTCTTTCATTTGATCAAAACCTGAATTGAATTGTTGTAAACCTTGATTAAGGTCTTTTGATCCATTAGCCGCTGATCCCACACCAGCTGAAAATGTTATCGATTTTTCTGCCAATTTTTCAAGATTATTTTGGATTTCAACCGAGCCAGACTGAACAGAACTAATTCCATCATCTACTTGTTCTGCGCCTTCTTTGGCAGATTTAATGCCAGAACCTAGCTCTTTTGTTCCGTCTCTTACTGTATCGGTACCATCTTTCAGCTCACCCGCACCATCACTTGCAGTTTTAAGACCGTTAGCGACATCTTGCAAATTATCGAACATCGATTCAGCATAAGTTTTAGTGACTGCTGAAGAAACCTCTGATTTGATTTTTTCTGAAGCGGCATCCCCAATCTTAGTAGAGATATAGTTATAGCCTTCATTGGATGTATAAATTAAATCCAATTTCTCCGGTTCATCGTCTTGTAAAGTGGTTGCGTTCTTAGAGAAATTTTCTGGAATTTCTATTTTCATATAATAATCCAGATTATTAAGCCCCTGATCCGCTTCCTTTTGACTCACAAAATGCCAATCAAAATCTTGCTTTTCTTTCAATTCTTTCACTAGATCTTTTCCTATGGTCAGTTCCTCGTCATTAAAACTGGCACCCTTGTCGTTATTGACAATCGCAACCGGTAATTGATCAACCTTTCCATATGGATCCCAAAATGCCCATAAGAACGTCCCACTATAAAGAAGTGGAACAGTCATAATCCCTATTATAGAAATTAGTATTATTGGATTTTTTATAATCGCCAAAAATTCTCCCTTTAACGATTTAAACATGATTTGCAAATCCTCCTTCAAGAAGTACTGACCAATTCATTCATTTAGTCATTATCTGCGAGTAATATACCATTTCCTCAGTTATTTATCAACCTTATTATCTTTAGAATATAGAAATGAAAGGGATTTTTTTAAAGCAGTCCCAGACCTTAGATCTTGGTTTTACACCGCCATTTTATATAATTTAAGGTTCATTAAAAGTAGAGGGCCCATTCTATGGACCCTCTACTTCATAACACTTTGATATTACTTAAAGCGCTTTCAATTTATCTTGATATGGTACCTCTCAGTTTATCTGTCTGTTCCTTCATTCTTTCAAGAGATTCTTGATATTCTTTTTCCAGTTGCTTAATAATACCAGCAGTGGTATCAACCTGCTTTATTGCTCCGACCCCATGACCTGCAGACCATATATCGCGCCATGCTTTTGATTCAGAAGATTTGGACATGCTGTCAAAATCCACATTTTCCTTTTTTGCTAATCGATCTGGGTCCATTCCCTCTTTTCTTATACTCGGCTTAAGCATATTGCAATTCACACCTGAAAATGCGTCAGTCAAGATGATATCATCTTGATTCGAATCTACAAGCATTTGACGATATTCATCATTTGCCATGCTCTCTTTTGACACGATGAAACGGGTCCCCATATAGGCTAAGTCAGCTCCTGCCGCTTGGGCTGCCAATATACTATGACCCGTACTAATTGATCCAGCGAGTAGAATGATCCCATCCCAAAATGTCCTGACACTGTCCACAAAAGCAAAACTATTTATTTCTCCTGCATGTCCACCAGCGCCTGAAGCAACTAGGATTAATCCATCCACGCCGGTTTCGGCCGCTTTTTTTGCAAAATCCACATTACTTACATCCGAAAATACGAGGCCTCCATAGCTATGTACAACTTCTACAATATGTTTAGGTGATCCTAGTGAAGTGATGACGATGGGAGGTTGGTGCTTTCTGACCAATTCCAATTCTTCCTCAAGGCGGCTGTACGTACGGTGTACAACCATGTTCATTGCCCAAGGAGCGATTTTGCTGTTTGGATCCTTATCCCTTGCCGAAATGAGTGTATTGTTAATCTCACCCATCCACTGGTCCAATACTTCGATAGGTCTAGCATTGGGAGCAGGAAACGAGCCTATTACTCCATTTAAGCAACATTCTTTCACTAATTCCGGGCCAGAAATTAAAAACATGGGTGCTGCTATCACTGGTAAAGAAAGTTGCTTCCACCAATGCTCAGGAATGGTTTTACTCATCAAAAAACCTCCATTTTTAATATTTTACCAAAATATTACACTACGGAATTATCATACTTCTAAAATACATAATTTTCAAGGGATAATTTCTCGGAGGTAAAGTGTAAGGTTATAAAAAAGCTGCATATGGAATTTTCCACATGCAGCTCTCATTTAATTAGATAGAACCCATTTCCTTATTGCTTTGGCCACTCCATCTTCTTGATTATTCGAAGTGATCCAATCCGATTTGTCCTTAACGATTTGCTGCGCATTCCCCATGGCCACGCCCAATTTTGCTTCTTGAATCATGGCAAGGTCATTTAAGCTATCTCCTACTGCCATAACGTGATCCATTGTTAAACCCAACATTGAACAAACACGGTTAATAGCTTTTGCCTTATTGACACCAAGAGCATTCACTTCAATATTAGTAGGACTAGAATTACTTATTTCTAAATTCGCCTTTGTTCTCAGCTCATCCATAATCAGTTGACGAATGGTATCGTCGTTCGTATTAAACCCGAATTTAAGCCATTTTAAGTCCGAAATTTTTTCGGGCATTTCATCCCGGTAGACTTGATCAGAGCTTGTCGCCCAAAAATAAGTTCCATGCTTTTGACTCAATTCCCACATCCATTGTATGGATTCACTATCTACAAGATGCCTTTCCACCAAATCACCGTCGTTATTGTATATTTCACTTCCATTAACGGTGATTAAATATGATTGAAGTTCCATTGACTTCGCAAAGTCATTGCAAGTCGCAAAAGCTCTTCCCGTACTTAATACGACGTGGACTCCCTGATTCTCGGCTTCTTTAATTGCACGTCGATTCCCTTCAGAAATCTCTCCTTTTTGATTTAAAAGTGTCCCATCCATATCGAGTGCAACTAATTTTATGTCTATATTATCCATGTATATACACCCTTCCTCTTTTACTATGTAGATACTTATAGCATACTGTATCTTACTTCTTCAAGGAAGCAATCTGATTGTTTAAGGAAGATAATCTTATATTCTTCAGAAATTTAGGATCATGACGTGCCCAAATTCAATTATTTCTTCTTATCCCTTTCATTTAAGTCAGAGCGAATTCGTTCTTCCCATTTTGAAATCCCGTCATTTTCATCAAATTCTATTATGACATCGGTTACTCCTCTTTCCTTGAAGATTGCTGCAATTAATCTGTCTTTAATAATATCCGCCTCAGCAATTGTAATATGTGCATCGAGTTCTATCTCCAGCTCCACATGAAAGTTCTCTCCTTCTTTGATAACAGCAAGTTTCTGAATATCGCGCACTTCTGGATCATTCATTACCAACGATCCTATTTTCATGCGCATATCAATATCGGCTTCACCCAGTGCCCCTGCTGCATTTTCAAGGAATACCCTGCCCACCACGTAGAACATGCCGAGTCCAATGAATACGGAAGCTCCCCCTTCCGCTTGCTTAAATGGAGTGAAATATGCCAGTAAAATCGCTATGATTGCAAGTAGACCACCACCTGTTGCTACCATATCTTCCATAAACACCAGTTTTGTGGCTGGTTTTGCACGTCTTAAACCCGAAAAGCTTTTCACTATAACCGCAGCAGCCCCCTTTGCTTCGATATTCACTTCTTTAACCACTTCTTTCATCGCTTTAAACAGAACAAAGGATTCTAGCAAAACCGCCGCTAATAAAACAGTTATGTTAATGATAATCCCAGTTGATTCGGTAGGGTGCAAGATATGATGGAAGCCTTCCTTTATCGTTTCATAAGACATTATCCCAACAATCAATACCGCTCCTAAAAGCACCAGATTCACCAAACGGCCAAAGCCTTCCGGGAAGCGCTCGGTCGGTGCCTTTTTACTTAAGGCAGAACCAATGAAAACGAAAAATTGATTGGCAGCATCCCCCAAAGAGTGAAGCGTTTCGGCAAACATCGCGACATTTCCGGTCATAAAATAGGCAATTCCCTTTAAAATGGCGATGATGCCATTAACACATGCCGCTATAAAAGCTGATTTATTACCATTCTTAAGCATTAACATTATTTTTTTCATATCAGGCATACCCTCTTCACTTTTTATGATTTTATAAGGTGTAGTATCTCCAAAGCCTTTTAAATGAATCATAATAAAAGGAAAACGGGGTCGTAGTTACCCAGGGCCATCCAATCGTATTTAACTTTCATATCAACAAAAAAAGTGGTAGTAGACCAAGGGTCTATTACCACTTTTTTGAAATTTAATTTTAGTATCAAGCTTCCGTACTTTTAACCAATTTGGATGGGTTGTTTACTTTATAACGAATTTCTTTATTGTATTTTTTCTCTATGACTTTTCCGTCAAATTCTAGAGAGTCTCCTTCTACAAGTTCAACCTTTTTTAATGTTTTACTATAACCACACCATGCATCCCCAATGACTAGTTCTGGCTCTGTGGTTACTTTTACATTTTCCAGTAAGACCACCTCATCCTCTTCGCCTGTAAAATGATTCATTTTGGCTGTAAACTCTTTAACCGTTGCCCTAAAATGTACTTTGTCAGTCGGTAAGTCCAGTTTCGGTATGGCTTCCTTCTTTTTACTCTTTGGCTTCTCTTTTTTTGGTTCAGTTTTCGGAGCTTTAATAAGCTCACCAAGATCCTCTGTTGCCTTTTCCTTCACTTCCTGTTCCACTCCCGTTAATGCTATCGAAGCAACGGGACCGCTCAATAATTCTTTCCCAAAACTTGAACTTTGCATTTCCTTTAAATAAGCTGGATGAATACAACTTTGCCTGCCATTTTCAAATTCAACAACAATTGTATCCAGACCGTTACCATATTGTTCATAACCGGCCAATTTGACTTTTTCTTGATGACTTCCACTTTTATATACTAGTTCTTTTTTCACTGATCTCGCAGTGAATAATTTCCATTCTAATCCTTTCGCCAAATAATCCTCCTCATCCGAAAAAGCAATGAAGTCTCCCTTAGGTTCTATGTAGTGAACCAAATCTTTAGTTTCTGCTGGAGTTTCAGCCATAGTCAACACTCCTATTAAATTCTGTATGCTTATATATTAGCAAAGGAATGCAAAGTTGCAAAATGAATGATCACGATTACGCTCAAAACATTTGTTTACTACCTGAATAATTTTAAACCAATCATTTTAATCAATAAGATCCGGAAGGAAAGCGATACGAAGCACTCCTCATTTGGCTAGATCTTATCACTCCTATATTTGAGCGTTTGGATGGCAGCTGGTCATTTACGTATATGGGAAACAAACTTTAAATGGAGAGAACAATCGTGGGGATATATCAATACTTATTGGTATGATTAGGAGTAATATACTTATCAATCCATTAGCAAACTCATTGACTATGCGAACTTTTACTAAGTTGTGCGATGAACTTGACCTTTACCTTCATCTTCGGCTTACCTACTTTTCCTGCTTTTGATTTGTTATTAGCTTGCTTATATGGTCTCATGAGCAGATATGAGGGATTTTGACATAATCCAATAGAAAAAAACATGAGATAATATTCTGCCTAAAGTACTTCCATTCATTTCACCTTTGATTTTTCTGTACTACTCATGATCATTGAGCAAAAATGATTTTACCTCATGCCTTTGGAGAGAACTATTTTATTACTAATATGTTCTGTTGTATATACGCCCAATTTTGTGGGAAACGTAAACCAATGTGCCAATAGGTGGTACCTGCAAGCTCATATGCGTCTATCACTTGATATTTTTCGGTTATAGAGCGAATATCTTCAAACCAAACGATATATTCTGATTTATCCTGTACATACGAGTAAGTGGGGGAAGCCGCATTCCTGTCAAAGCGAATTTCTGAATTTGTGGTTATCGCAAGGTTTTGGGCATTTTGCGCTGACAGTGCTCTCGTTTTGTTACTAGGGATAAGCCAATCATAACCGTACATCGGAAGAGCAGCCTGTAAAATATTCGCAGGTATCGTGGATACAGCATACTGGAGAACCTGTGTCATCCACCAAATGGGCGAAATTGGTTCTGGGGGTCCAGTCGGATATCCATAGTCAATTGTCATCACTGCGACAAGATCAGCTACCTTTCCAATTCCCCTATAATCATGCCCACCAACAATTCGATTTTCTGGATTATCCTCTGTCTTCGCATGAACATTAACTTGTAATATAAGTCCTTCCAACTCAGCTTTAATTTCCTGCAAAAACACCACATAATCCAATCGATTAGCCGGAGGAACAAATTCCAGGTCCATACTCACACCGCCATACCCTTTTTCTTTCACGAAGTTAAGCATGCTGGTGATTAAATTTCTTCGGTAAGCGGAATTGGCAAGGACATCACCCGACAAATCAGCCTTAAATTCTCCATTTTCAAAGTTACGAATCATTAAAAGGGGCGTCACATCATTTTGTTTGCATTTTTCTATAAGGGGTAAATCATCACCGTCTACATATGCATAACCTTCCTGTGTAAATGAATAGGCAACAATCGCAAGGTAGGATAGCTTATCACCGTTTTCTTCAATCATTTCAAACACTTCTCCTCCAGAGGCTGGAAACGCGAAACCCATTGTTACCAATTTTTTATTATAAGGAGAAGGAACCAATATTTTTCTGCCTATCGTAAGTATATTAGAAAGTCCGGGGTTAGCCTTTTTAATCGCTGCTACACTTGTCATATATCTTTTTGCGATTTCTGAAAGTGTATCATTCTCTTTGATAAGGTATGTTCGATTTCTCATTCTTGTGGGGATATATAATGCCAAACCTGGAACCAGCGCTGTTGTTTCCAAGCCATTCACATCTATTATCATTGTTGGTTCAACCTTATACCTTAGGGCAATGGTCTCTAAGGTATCCCCCTTTTTCACGACAATGATTGTCATTTTAAGCCATCGACTCCTTCTTAAAAGTGTGTGGAAATGTTGCCTTGTTGCATCTATTTATCAACCTTACTAATGTATTCTCAGCATTTAATCTACATGTGTAATTTATTAAGTTGGATTGTTCCCTTTTCTTTTTGAAGAAACATCAAATCTTTTAAATGATATGCCAACAAATAAATAGTTACTCCTAGCAACATTCAAGATAGATAACTTATTACTTCATTCGCAAAATAACTGTATAAGAAAAAATCTAATAATACTCCTATTAAACTGTGCCTGGATAATCCCCTATACGTGCCGCTTTATGTAACTTGTTAAGTAAAGTGGGAGCATTAATTCTTTATAATAATCTGTTATGCTTTTATCTTCCGACAACTCAGTGAACGCAAGACCTTCATATATATTATTTAAAAGTTCTGGTTGAAGCTTCATGTTCAGACATATGAAAAGATCCAAGTACTAGAATAGCCCGATTGTTTATCCAACCCTGGCCAGTTAATTCCACAAGTAACTTTATTAAAACCACTTTGTTGTAATTGAATATTTTTTTATAGATAAACTCCAGGTAATCTTTGATTATTATTACATCTAGTTAACATAATTCAACTGATTGGTATAGCAAAATCTATCTATACAGATAAAAATTAGTGATATTAAATCAAAAAGGCGAACTCTACAGTTCACCTTTACACTCTAATTATGCTTCTTTAATTTTCTGCTAACTGCCTTTACAATTTTCACAACAATAAATACCACCATAGTAAGAATAATGAGATCAATTATTCCATTTACAATATTAATATTCTTCAATAGTTTACTCCTTTTAAAATGCGCATTTATTAAATGTGGCAGAAATAGTAGCAACTTGTTTTATAACTACAAATGCCTTTTTTGTCCTCTTGAACAGAAAAACCTCTCAGAAAGGCTGTATGGAGCTCCGGTGAGAAAAAAAGAAAGCACTAAGCTAAATTAACATTCTGCTTTCGGAATCCATATCTATATAATCCTAGAAAGAAGGGGTATATTATGGTTAGTGTGAAGGTTGTAACGAAAATTAGTCCTCCTAATCCAAGTTCTGGATCATTAAGTACATCCCACATTATATAGGAAAACTCCTCAATTACAGTTATTATAAATACGACTTTCCAGAATAACTTTGTTAACAACTGCTTCTTATATACATAACCAAATAATCCAATTGTGGAGATAACGCTAATAATCGTATCCGTAATTTCTATCACCGGACCATGAACCGTTTCTACAAACATTGAAGCTACTTCAATACCTACAATTATCCAAAAATAAATTTTCCAGAGCATTTTTTACACATTCCCTCTTTTCTACATTAAACGGTTCATTTGTATTCGCACTACTTGTCTGACATACTTTTCATTATAACTTTATATACATAATTTTGGTGAAATACTTAAAGTTGACGAAATGGTATATTTAAAAACATTTTTTCTTTATAAATTGGATAAGCGCGGAAATCTTGGGCCGTTAGTCCAACATTAGACTTGGAATCGATTTAGATAGCTTCTCCATCGCCGTAGTAAACCGAATTCATGCTCATATCCAATGTTTCATTGGATAGAGAAAATTGTTACTATCTCTTTTTTTGAAAAATTTTTTCTCTTCTTTTGTTCCATATTGCAAGATAAGAATGTCTTAAAAAAGAGACCTTCCCTTTGGATGGTCTCTTACTATGATGATTTGTATGTCTTTATCCGTAGTCTTCCATCAAACACTAAAGTATTCGATTAAGTTCGTAAAACTTCCCATTCTCCAGATCTGTGTGCTCTAACAAGTGTAATAATTTTTCTGCTACGAATTCCGGACTCCTCAACAACCCTTTGTCTTTGTAGGCATGAAATTTACTTCTGTCGGAAAAGTCCTTTTCATCTGCAGAACGAATGGTTTCCTGCATCTGAGTATCCATCACTCCCGGGGAAAAAGAAATGAGAGTCATCGGGTATGATTCTTTCTCCTGCTCGAGACCAGCGACTCGTGTGAACATCTCAAGCCCGGCTTTTGTACTGCAATAAGCTGCCCAACCATGATAGGAATTCTTCGCAGCGCCAGAAGATATATTCACCATTACCTTTTTTTGTTTCCAATCCTTTGTACGGTTTATGAAGGCATCTGCCAGTACAACAGGAGCCATAAAGTTCACCCGCATGCTAACTTCTATATTTTCCTGTTCTAAATTCCCAACGGTCTTGATTGGGTCAATAACTCCGGCGTTATTAATAAAATAAATATCACTCTCTTCATCCAACTCTGTAAGTATCTTATCAATCAATGGCAAAAGTTGTGAACCATCAAATAAATCCATGTAAATGAAACTAAGTTTCGCCCCAGCCATGACTGCTTTTTCAGCCAACTCAGGATGTGGGATACGAGAGATTAAGATACAATGATCCCCTTTGTTCAAGCACTGCTCTGCTATTGCTGCACCTAAGCCTCTTGAGGCCCCCGTGATTATAAAAGTTTTCATCTCGTATATCTCTCCCCTTACTATATATTGTTACCAATAAAAAATGAATGAATTGGATAATTTGTAGACTTATTACAATATGGGCGATAACAGTCTGGCTATGGACTCTTTAAATCTAATCCACTTAGAACGTTTTTCGAACTCTTCTATCGTTAGCTTTCTGGAAACTTCTATATCATTATAAAATATCCTGGTCAACTTCTCGGCAATTCCTTTATCATAAATGAACGCATTCACTTCAAAATTCAACTTAAAGCTTCGAACATCAATGTTTGCAGTTCCGACCGACGACACTTCTTCGTCCACAACAATCATTTTCGCATGGATAAAACCATTATCATAGATGAATACATTGGACCCAGCCTTTAGTAATTCTGCAACATTGTAAGTTGTTGCCCAATAGACGAAAAGATGATCTGGCTTATTGGGTATCATGATATTCACTTCGATGCCTGATAAACTTGCTATACGAAGAGCATCTAAAAGGCTTGCATCCGGAATAAAGTAAGGCGTCTGAATGAGAATCGATTTTCTAGCTGAGGAAATTAATTTAATATAGCCATTCTTAATTTGTTCCCATTCAGAATCGGGACCGCTCGTTACAATTTGTAATGCAGTGGTACCATGATAGTCGGGTGTAGGAAAATAATGCGGTTGATAGGTTATGTCATGATGTTTTGAAGCCTGATTCCAATCCAAAATGAAACGGGTTTGAATGGCTTTAACGGAACGACCCTTAATCCGAAGATGAGTGTCACGCCAATAACCAAATTTAGGGTTCAATCCTAAATATTCGTCTCCTACATTAAAGCCGCCAACATATCCGATTTCTCCATCAATAATGACGAGTTTTCGATGGTTGCGGAAATTCAGGCGTAAATTTATAAATTTTAATTTAGATGGAAAGAATGCTTCCACCCTTCCTCCTGCATGCCTAAATTCTTTAAAAAACCCTTTAGTCAACTTCCTCGATCCTAATTCATCATAAAGCAAGCGGACTTTTACACCTTCATTGGCTTTTCGAGTCAAGGCCTCCATGAACCGTTTACCCAAGTCGTCTCTTTGAATTATATAATATTGAATATGTATATGGTTTTCAGCGGCTTCAATATCCTTAAATAGTTGTTCGAACTTTTCTCTACCGTCCGTAAAGATATCGAGCTGATTATCTTCCGTTAATACAGCATCATTATACCTAAGATTCATGTAAATCAAATCACGATAACAACTTGATGAATTATTACGGAATGGGAAATCATCTGTACTAAGGTCAATCATCTGTTTTTTAAGGATTTCCTCAATCCCAATTTTCTTTTTATCCTCCCACTGAAATAGATGAGCATGTCTCAAACTTGTCCCAAAAAGTAGATATAATATGAAGCCAACAACGGGAAGAAAATACAGGACCAATAGCCAAGCCCAGGTATTGCTTGCTTCTTTTCTTTCAAAAAATATTACAAAAGTAGCAAATAGTATATTAAGTATAAGAACGAGACCGAATAAAACGGATGTTATTTGCGAAATTTCCATGGCATTCCCTCACTAATTTTTATCACTTTAAGGATAACATGCAAATCCTTTTATCTCAAAGTGATATCATGTCTTGCATAACCCAAAGGTTTTTTATATTTCATATAAAAATCCAGCCTCCCTAAATAAGCGGTGCTGGATACTGTCTCAAGGATTAATGAAGCGAATTAATCCTTCATTTATAAAATGGTCGTGACGTAAAAAAAATCATTCAACATTAGCGGCTTTTCACCAATAGGTTAACTGCCTCTTTAACAAGATCTTCAGGATTTCTATCGCCGGACTCGTTGGCTTCGCGTACACATTCCACAAGGTTGGAACTTACAATTACGCCTATCGTCCGGTCTATGGCTGATCTTGTAGCCGACAATTGCGTAACAACATCCCTACAATCCTTGTTATCTTCCATCATTTTTAAAATTCCCCGAAGCTGACCTTCTATCCTTTTTACACGGTTCTTCATTTGCTTTTCATATTCCATGTGAGGTCTTCCTCCTAATTCACTTTTCCACCTTTATTCTACCATGTGCATATTACTACGTTCATTCCCTTTTGGCGATTTAAACAAACTTTACCACAAAATCGGTAACAAACGTTCACTGATGTGTTCTTTAAATGTAATTCACCATATCAGTTCACTTATTCTGCATTTGAAGTCTTTGAGCAATAGTCTCAGCAAATTCTTTCGTCATTTGCGGAACATACGTTTTAAGCAATGCATTTATAATAGGTGCTTTCGCTCCTTTGGCAGTCAATATAAGACAACCAGTCATCTTTGTTTGTCTCATCTCTACACGTTCAGCCAAGAAATAACCAGTTCCATCAAATTTCTCGTTCAGTCCTCGAAGAATGAACGTGATCTTATTCGGCACTTGCCATTCCTTTATTTCAACAGCGAGCTTTATTTTTTTTTTCATTAAACCGAGCTCACTCTTAAACTCCCATATAAGTGTCCGTTCACTTAATAATTCATGCTTGATATATCCCGGGACTAGTGGTGCCCATTGTTCAATTTCACTGACAAATTCCCAAACATCCTCAATTGGTAGAGGTAAGACAATGCTATGTAAACCTTCAATCAATGAAAGTCCCCCTTTTATTTTACTACATCATCAAACCCTATGCTCCCTACAAGGAATTAGAACTCGTAACAGTGAACAACGGCTCTTACTGTTTGTCTGGTATCCACACAATTGCACCCAATATTAAAGGACGACATCCTTTAAGATATCGCCATTCATCTAATTTAATGATCATGGACGTTTTAGGTCAAATAACTCCCCAAGTTTCGTATAAGTTTGTCCAGCCAAGCGAGCTACGGGTTTAAGTCCAAACTGATCGATTCTTCCTTCGTGGTAAATTCCTTCGTCGATATGGTAGCAGACTATCCTTCCTATCAATAAATCACAGCCAGGATTGTCTTTTGAACCTGCTAAAGGTATAGCATGTTCCAATTTGCACTCAAAACGCACTTTCGCTTCTTGCAAACCAGGAACCGCTACCTTCTCACTAGCAATAGCCGTGAACTTCGTTAGAAACAATTCACTCTCTCCTGGTGGTAATTCTGCTGCAGTTTGATTGACATCATCGACAATATCTTCATCTGTGATATGGACTACGAATTCCCCACTTTCGAGTGCATTTCGAGCGGTATCCTTGTGAACACCCTTTTTCCTTTGAACTGAAACAGAAAGCATCGGCGGATTGGAACTGACTATATTAAAAAAACTGAATGGCGCAGCATTTACTATGCCTGATTGTGATTGTGTCGTAATAAGTGCAATTGGCCTTGGTATTATACTTCCGGTCAGAAATTTATAATTCTCCCGCTCACTAAGATTTTCAGGATTTACTGAGATCATTTGCTTCTCCTCCTCTCATCTTTTATTCATGATATGAATAGGAACCTGTACTTTCCGCTTCTAACTCGGACTGTTCATTAAAGCCTATCCCAGTTGAGCCATTTGTAGAAATCACAGATTACTGAATACCTTCATGTTACCACATTCATGTCGAGAAATACTTGTGGGAACTCCAAAATTCATTTCCGAAATCTAAGCTTACTTTAATGAAAACCAGTGTAAAACCTATGTATGATGGATATTTCTTATTTTAAAAATACTATCCATTAATTTCTAAACATATTTCAACCAAGGCGAGAAAGCCTAATAAAAGAAGAGATTTAATGGAGGTGCATACATTGAAAAAAGATTTTTTTCAGGCAGTTGAAGATAGACGGTCCTATTATGGAATTAGTAAAGAAACCGTTGTTCCAAATAGTAGGATAAAAGAAGTAATCAATCATGCGGTTCAGTATTCCCCGACAGCATTCAATTCCCAAAGCGCAAGAGTGGTTGTTCTAACAGAAGCAAGCCACGACCAATTATGGGATATAACCAAAGAAACCCTCCGAAAAATTGTTGACGAAAAGAATTTCAAACAAACAGAAGATAAAATTGAATCTTTCAAAAATGGATACGGAACTGTCCTATTTTTTGAAGATCAATCAGTAGTGGAACTACTTCAAGAACAGTATAAAGCATATGCAGACAACTTTCCGATCTGGTCCAATCAATCATCAGGTATTCTACAATTTATAGTATGGACGGCTTTGGAAATGGAGGGATTCGGTGCTAGTCTTCAACATTATAATCCTTTAATTGACGAAGAAGTAAAAGAGACATGGTCCCTACCTGAAAAATGGAAGCTGATTGCACAGATGCCATTTGGTAAGCCAACAGCTGAACCTGGGGATAAAGACTTTGCGCCACTTGAGGAACGCGTAAAATATTTTTCATAATGAAAAGGCTGGTTCAAGTGTGAGCCAGCCTCATTCATATTAGTTTTCTCCTGCAAAAAACCTTGCAAATACAACTGATGCAAAACCTAGATAGTCTAATACTGCCATGATTTTATATTCATCATTTTCCTTTACCATATTGCACCCTCCTCCGTACTATTTAAACTTCTTGATTGGTGAAGATCGCTCCGGAAGCCACTCTTTAAGATACTGAGGCAGCATACCCGCATAATTATTGGAAGCATGTCCACTTCGAAGGAGGTTGTACGTTTTGTCTTTACATTTTAAAAGCTTCATTATTGGGAAAACCATTTCCTCCGGAACCAAACGGTCATATTCACTGGCAACTACTAGAACGCTTGCATCGATATTTGAAATTTTCGCTTTTTTTCCCTTGACCTTCAAACGCCCCTTAACCAGCCGATTATTTATAATAAGATCATCGGTCAGTTGTTTTGCTGCAGCTCCAGATAAAGGAACGTGTCCATTTGTCCAAGCGTTGAAACGACGCCAGTTTTGAACATATTCTTCATTATCAGCTTGATTCAGAAGAGATAAATATGGGGAATAATAGATTGGTGAGGTAATTAATCGAATGCCGTCCTTGACCCCACTAGCCGGTATGATTTTGAAGGTGTCGATAACATCATCGAAGTTGGCACTCCCGTCCTTAAGCGAAGCCTGCCATTGATCGAATACTTGAGAGTCACTAAAATCAATTGGTGTTACCGATAGGATTAGATTTCTGATTGGCTCGTCTGCAATTGCCGCATACATTGTAGCAATCGTTCCACCTAGGCAAAAACCCATGATGGATATTTCTGATGCTCCCGAGTGAAGAAGTGCGCGTCGCACCCCAGTCTTGATATATTTTACAATATAATCATCGATTGTCGTGTCTCCATCTTCATACCCTGGACTCCCAAAATCGATTAAATACACCTCAAAACCTTCTTTTACAAACGCTTCTATCAAGCTATTTCCTGGACCTAAATCAAGAATGACAGGTGTATTTATCAGTGAATAGATGAGAAATACTGGCACTTTATATTTTTTTTTGACTGGCGGATAATACCATAATGTTGATTTGTTTTTTTCCCAAATCGATAACCTTGGCGTTATTCCCATTTCAGGCATGGGTTGGTTGGGAATTTCCAAAAAGTGTTTCCATTTGGGTGTCACCATAGATTTGCTACCTTTATTATTCTTTTTCATGTTCATAACCCTTTTACTTTTACCTGGGTATTAGATAATAAGGAATCATAAAGGAAATCACTCATTTTCTTTTTTTTACGCCCTTGTTCTGAATTTCTATCATTTTTTCTATTGGATCCCTTTTTTCCTTCTGTAAGGTTCAAGAGTAATTCCTCTACCTTGTCTACTTTTTCTTCAAGTTGAATGACTAGTTTGGCGACATTTGCTACATCTTTTTTTGTTGGATAATTCATGATAATGGACATTCTTTCTGAAGCTTCTTGCATCTTGTTTATACGTGGAACCTGCTGCTGTGAGTTCCTGCTAATGGACTCGATAAAGCTTCTATTATTAATTGCCTCGCGTATTTTATCATTCAATTTTTGTTCTTTTTGTGTGCCTAATAGTTTTAAACCTTTATAAAAATCTGTTTTTTTCGCCATTTATTTTTCCCCTCTCCTTTGATTAAATTAAAGCCGTTATGCCTCCATCGACGATGAGGACATGTCCTACTATATAGTCTGAGGCTTTTGAAGCTAATAGTACCGCTGCCCCTTTTAAATCTACTTCATTACCAAAACGATTCGCTGGTGTTTTCCCAAGGATGTCATAATCAGATTCTTCGAGTAGTTTCTTTGTAATCTTAGTGGGGAAAAAACCTGGTGCTATTGCATTGACTTGGATGCCATATCTAGCTAGCTTGACCCCAAGATCTTTTGTCATGGTAATGATGGCTCCCTTACTAGTGTTATAAGGAAGGGTCTCCATTAAATCAGGGTTTGTCCCTCCAAGCCCTGAGACAGAAGCGATGTTAATGATTTTACCGGATTTTTGCTTCATCATGATTTCTGCTACGGCCTGTGAAAATAGGAATGTACCGGTTACGTTCACTTTCATTACCTTTTCCCATTTATCCTCAGGGATTTCTGTCAATGGACCTGACCAGGAGGTGCCACTATTATTGACAAGAATGTCAATGCTCCCAAATTGATTCATCGTTTCTTTCACTACTGTTTCAATATCATTTTTGTTCGTGATATCACATTCAATAGCTAACGCCTTCGTACCTAATGATTGTAAATGTTCACAGACTTCTTTACATACAGAGAGTTTACGTGAAGCAATTACAATATTGGCACCTGCTTCTGCTAACGCCAATGCCATTTGTTTTCCGAGGCCACTTCCGCCCCCGGTTATAATAGCCGTTTTATTCGTTAAGTCGAATATATCCGCTAATGTAGTCAACTTCCCAGCCCTTTCGTTATAAAATAATTTCTTTAACAATCTATATCATTATAGAAAAGCCCATGTCATATTGTGCTTAAAATAGATTCATGCCCCAGCCTGTTTGTCATAAAGGTTGTCTTATCGATTAATGGCTATAGCATACAAAATCGCTTCTACCATAATGTTGTTCCAGTTTACGAGCAAATTTCACAAATATGGGTTAAACTTAGTATATATTAGGGGGTATAATCATGACGTTACATCACTTTCATTTACGTGCGGATTGGCCTGGAGGAAGAAATGATATCGGGACCATTCAAGCAGGTAATCTACAATCAAAAATTAGTGTTCCACCAGAAATGGATGGACCGGGGATTGGTACTAATCCAGATGAAATGCTGCTAGGGGCAGCATCGACCTGCTATATTATTACTCTCGCGGCCATGTTAGAACGAAGCCACATTAAAAAAGTAAGTTTGACTATGGAATCCGAAGCAATTGTGGATGTTACGAATGGGGTTTTCACCTATAAGAAAATCATTCATCGACCATCCCTTGTTTTAAGTTATGAAGCTACTGAAAAGGACCTGGAAAAAGCCCGAAAACTCGTAGATAAGTCAGAATCATCTTGCATGATATCCCGTGCAATCAAAGGCAATGTAGAAGTGGAATTAGATGCAACTATTTCCGTCGCTCAACAATGATGTAAAAAAAGAGTGCCTAACCGCGAAATGGGGTTAGGCACTCTTTACTTATTGGATGAAGTTCATCTTATCTTCAACCTGTTGACACACTTCATCTGCCGTTAATCCATCTGCATCTATAATGGACGCTTTGATGGAAGTATCGCTTATTCCCATTACATTCGATTCCAAACCTGTCACCACACAACAATCCAAGTTCTTCGCATCTGCCTCTTGCTTGATTTCGACTACATCAAAACCTTTTTCGCGAAGTGCTTCTTGGATATTCGTTAGTGATTCTTCAACACCGATTTTAGACATCTTCACACACCTCCTCTACTTTTTATACTGTCCTTGACACCTGTAATTTATGTATAGTCGCTATTTCCCACAAAGACTTAAGGGAACTATATTTGGGCTTCAAATTATTATTTGGACTGCCTTCTCATTCCATTCTGTCGGTGTTTAATGGTTTAATCATAAATGTTTTCATAATGAATATATCATTGGAATAAATGTGGAAATAAAAAAACCGGCTTCACAAGAAAGCCGGTCCTGTTCAAAAATATTTCTTTTTCCAAAAAATAAAAGCTGTCGTGCCTGCAAGAATGATAGCAATTAATAAAGTGAAAATAAAAGCAAATGGACTATGGGCAAATGGGAGATTCACATTCATTCCATAAAAACTTGCGACCATTGTGGGTAGCGTTAATATGATTGTAACCGAGGTAAGGAATTTCATGGCATTGTTGACGTTATTCGAAATAATGGAAGCAAATGCATCCATCATGCCACTCAAAATAGATAAGTACACTTCGGCCATTTCAATCGCCTGACCATTTTCAATGATTACATCCTCTAATAATTCTTTATCTTCTTCGTACATTTTCAAGTAATTGAAGCGAAGGATTTTATCGAGAACGACCTTGTTGGACTTCAGGGATGTCGTGAAATAAACCAAGCTTTTTTCCAATGCTAAGAAGGTGTACAGTTCTTTATTTTTCATGGACTGATGCAATTCACGTTCCGCTTCGTTAATCATCTTGTTGATTTGCTTTAGATAACGTAAATAATAGGATGAGATTTCAAATAATAATTGTAGGGCAAATCTTGTTTTTTTATTCGTATAAAATCCTTTGATTTTATTGTTTTTAAAGTTAGTTAAAATGGGTGAATCTTTAAGAGATACCGTAATAAAACAATCTTTCGTGAAAATCATACCGATTGGTATTGTTTCGAAGATTGGCAAGTCCGCTTCGTCCCTTGTTAAGTAAGGAAAATCGATAATAATCAATAAATGATCATCCTCTTTTTCTATACGCGGCCGCTCCTCATCATCTAACGGATCCTTCAAGAAGTTTATCGGTACTAACAAGGTAGAGCATATATATTGTATTTCATCTTCTGTTGGCGCAACCATGTTCACCCAAGTACCTTTGGTTATTTCATCGGTTACTTCTAGCACACGGCTTTCATTCGTCTTGTATATTTCAATCATTCAATTGACCTCCTCTTTCATAGAGAAAGCCCTATTTACCTTCTTCGAGCAGATACTCATGGAGAATAACAGTCTCGACTTCTAGCTTCATATTGGCTTTCTCTTGCTTACTGGGTGCAGGATCATAAGAACTGCCGCTCACTCGTATCCACTTCCTTTCGATTCTTTTATATTAATCCTAATTCATCTAAAGTACAATAAAGAATTCCCATCCTACTTTCATCGTAAAAATACACGAAATTTGCTACCTAGTTTGGGGTGTGATGTATGGAAATAATTTTGTGAAAGAATCATTCCATAAAAAAATCGTTTGGGTTTCACCCCAAACGATTTTTTCCCATTATGTGTGCTTCACATTATTATAGTAATTCACACTATACATAGCACCTTCATCAACCATTTTATTATCTTCGTGATCATAAGGATCTGGATGTCCAGCCTTTTCGATTAAATGATCTATCGTTTGTCTTTTATTCCAAAAGCTCATTGCCTTTGTTTTTGCACTGGACCATACATTTTTTACTTTCCCTCGGTTCGTTTTTGATAAAAACGAGACTCCGGCAACTCCGACTCCGAGCAGTACTACATTCTTTGCTAATGCCATCATTACCTTCCTCCTTACGTTGGATTAGTATACATGTACCCTCATCCAATAATTGTAAACCTTTATTTATACGGAGCCTTTCTATATAGGAAATTAGGCTTCACGATTTCATTCTTATACGGTTTATGAAAAACATGCGTTGTAGCCGGAGATACGGGTGGAATTAGCCATGTCCAGTCCCCCGTAACATTTCTTTGACATGCTGATTCTCTTTCTTCAAAAATCTTAAATTGCTTGGCTGCTGTATGATGGTCAACCATGCTGACGCCAGATTCTTTATAAGAATATAAAACCGCTTCATTCAATTCAATCAATGCACGATCCTTCCATAATGTTGAATCTCTTCGGATGTTCAAACCCATCCTCTCACCGATTACCGGAAGCATATTGTAGCGATCCTCATCGGCAAGATTCCTAGCGCCTACTTCAGTACCCATATACCAGCCATTAAATGGGGCAGCCGAATATGTAATCCCGCCAATTTCCAGCTTCATCCCAGAAATGATTGGCACAGCATACCATTTAAGTTCCAATTCAGTAAACCAGGGAAATTCCGGATGAATGATTGGTACTTCTTTAATCATTTCATTCGGAATTTCATATAGTTTAGGAGTTTTCCCATTGATTTGTATTACGAGTGGTAAGATGTCAAAAGATCCATATCCCCCTTCCCACCCCAGTGCCTGACATTGTTTTGTGAAAGCTATAGAACTTGAATCCCCAATGATTCCTGCTTCTGTCTCATATCCGGCATAGCGAATAAGTTGATGATTCCATATCTCTACTTTATTTCCTTTATCCTGCTGTTTAAAAATTGTGATGGTAGGCCTGATATTCCCATCATTCGTGGCCCATACAATATGTTCGAGCAAAGCGGACATGATTTCATCTTCGCTTTGAAGATTCCTTTTGTCTCGTACCCTCAAGGATTCCCAAAAAAATCGGCCTATGCAGCGATTACTATTGCGCCATGCTAATTTAGCACCGTATTCTAATTCTTCCAACGTATGTTCATAACTACCTGTATCATCAATTTCCTTTTTGATTTGACTAATTCTAGCCGTCGACTCTTCATCTGTTTTTTCCAATTCTATATAACATACCCTGATGAAGGATATAGCTTCTTGAAGTAGCTCACTCATCTATCCCACGAATCCTTCCATTAATAGTAACTTTGAGATTACTAATAAAGTATCATACTTCTCCTAGTATCTCTAAAATTTTACTCTATCGAAAGCGTATTTCTTTATAAATGTGGCAATTTCTAGTCCAAATGACATTTGCCTATAACTAAATGTAAGTAACTATATTTTTTCATCTAATGATCTAACCAGTAACTAAATAATATTCAGTAAAGTTGTTACATACGCCGTAAATGCTTTATAATATAAACTAATGGGGTGATATGATGAATAATACGACACTTTGTCCACGATTTGAAAAAGGCATGCAAATCTTGAGTAAGCGTTGGACGGGATTGATTGTCAATCAATTACTTAATGGACCTCAACGGTTTTGTAAAATTGAAGCTGCCTTCCCAATCAGCGGAAGAATTCTTTCCGAACGATTAAAGGATTTGGAAGCTGAAGGCATAGTTAAACGAGATGTTTATCCGGAGACACCCGTCAGGATAGAATATTCTTTAACTGAAAAAGGTAAAGCTCTTGCACCGGTAATGCATGAAATTCAAAACTGGGCCCAAGAATGGATTAAACCCATACAGAATTAGAACTAAAAGCATATAAAAAAGAGAAACCCTTTTCTGTGGTTTCTCTTTTTTATGATTGATATTCGTTTATTGGATTATTTTCAGTGGTATATTTTTCTCTTAAAGGTATATTCCTAAAAACAGGCGGTGAATTAATGAAACAAATGGACTGCATCATTGTTGGAGGCGGTATTGCCGGTTTACAGGCAGCCATCCAGCTTGGAAGATATAATCACGATATCGCCGTGATTGATTCAAGGAACGGCCGTTCTACAATCGCGAAAGACTATCAGAACATTCTAGGCTGGCCAGACGGTGTGAGTGGCAATCAATTAAGGAACCTGGGAATGGAACATGCGAAAAAGCTAGGAGTCGAATTCATTGACGATACCGTGACTTCTCTTGAGAAAAAACAAGACAAGTTTCTGATTGGCACAAAAAAGGACTTCCATTACGAAGCGAAAACGATTTTTCTTGGTACAGGTATTACAGATAATCTTCCATCAATAAAGAATCTTTATCCTACCCTTGGAACATCCACTTATATTTGTCCAGACTGTGATGGGTATGAAATTAAAGATAAAAAAACGGTAGTCATTGGCGGTGGTAATACAGGGGCTAACATGGCTCTCACACTTTTGTATTGGTCAAGAAACATCATATATGTAAACCATTCTAAAACGGAGATTGAAGACAACTTACGAAGAAAATTGAAACAAAATCAGGTCCGTTTCTTCGAAGAAGAGGTACAAGAACTCCGTATCGATGAAAATCAAAAGCTTAATAGCATCTTATTAGTAAATGGTAAAACTATAAAGGCTGAAAAAGCTTTCACGGCCTTTAAAGGGAACAAATTGAATAATGCACTCGCCAAACAAATTGGTGTGGATGTAACCGGAACAGAACATATACACGTAAACCCGCGTACGAAAGAAACAAATATCATGGGAGTTTGGGCTGGGGGGGATCTCGTCGCCCATTCTGAGCAAGTTACCATTTCAATGGGGGATGGAACACAAGCTGCCATTTGGATACACAAGCGCCTATTGGGTGAGCAGCCTCCTAAAAAAACTTAAAATGTAAAAAATGGACTTCCTTTTTCAAGGGCGTCCATTTTCGTATTTAGTATTCAGTTAGAAGCTTGCCTTTTTTTGCACTAAGATCGGCGTAATCCTTGAAAAACTTTTACAAGGATTAGAATAACTGCAATGATGAGTAAGATATGAATGAAACCAGCCGCAATTTTAAAAACCAAACCGAGAATCCATAATAAAATGATGGCCCCAATTATTGTCCACAACATAATTCTCTTCCTTCCTTAACTGCCAAACAAACACATATGTCCTTTTCCTAACAGATCAATACAGTGAAAGTAGGCAAATTTATTCTTACATTTAAACTACCCCAATCTCTTACTATCAAAACTACTCTTTCTATAACAAAAATATACATAAAAACGTAAATACTGTTAAAGATAATAAGGTGAATCATCCGGGATTCTTCATATGCCTGGTTTATGATCAACGTAAGTTCCCGGCCGCATATCAAAAAATTTTAAAGGAGATGGACTCATGAAAAAAGCATTTGTCATATGTTTGGCAACCCTTTCCCTATATTTCTCCATTCTGAACGTCCCTGTTTCAGCAGAGGTAAATCAAGAGGTTGGTAAACCTGATGGCGTACATTTTACTGACACCCAAAAATCAGAACTAGCAACCATCCAAAAAAGGATACTAGCGGACAAAAAGAAATTAATTGAAAAATATGTGGAATACGGTGCACTTACTAAAGAAGAAGCAGACAAAATGTACTCTCACTTTGAAAAGCATTATAAGATGATGGAAGAGCATAATTTCCAAATCCCTTCACATTCAAGACATATGCCAAAGTGAAAAAAATATTTTTCAAAACCGCCCTTTTTTCAAGGACGGTTTTTTTATTTAGGGTATAGGCTATCCAAGTGTAAAATATTTACTAGAGGATTTAGAATTCCCTATAGCGAATACATAAGGACGAATACCGAAAGGATGAAGAGTATGAATATAACAGGAATATCGGCCGAAGACCTACTTTATATGAAATCTGTAACTGACCCTAAGTTGTCTCCCGATGGTAGCAAAGTCATATATGTTCAAACTAGTATCAATAAAAAGACGGAGAAATACATATCCAACTTATTTATGTATAGTCTTATCACCTCTGAAACGAAACAATGGACCTTCGGCGAAAGTCGCAATACTTCTCCTAGCTGGTCCCCAGATGGTAAATACATCAGCTTCTTATCAGACCGTTCTGGGAAAAACCAAGTTCACTTAATCCATTCCAGCGGTGGTGAGTGCCGACAGGTGACACATTTTATCAACGGAGCTTCCGATCCAATATGGTCACCATGCTCTAGAAAGATGCTCCTTTCGACCATGGTAACTGAAAATGAAACCCTTTTTTCCGTACAATCAGATAACCATGCATCCAAGGAAGTTCAAAGGTATGACCGGATTAAATATAAATGGGATGATAAAGGATACTTTAATCATAAATATAACCAACTTGTCATAGTGGACATAGATAATGGTGAGTGTTTAATGCTTACGGAAGATCAGACGGATAGTCACCCAAGTGCATGGTCTCCTGATGGATCCCAGATTGCTTATATGAGCAGTGAACCTTTGGAAAGTGATTATGGGCTTTTCACCGATGTATACATTATGGATATCGATACGAAGCTTACTCGGAAGGTAACTGGTAGCTCTGGTTATTTTCGTGATCCAAAATGGTCTCCGAATGGTGAGTATTTATCCTTTATAGGTCATAAGAAAGAGTTCGCCGGCGCAACTTTTTCAAAAATATGGCTCTACTCCGTATTTGATGGAACGACTCAGTGTTTGACTGAAGGCTGGGACGTTGAGATAGGCAATTCTGGCATAGGCGATTTCCAAATGGGAGCAGTTGACCCAGGCATTTTGTGGACGAATGACAGTCAGGGTTTTTACTTCTTAATAAGTGATTATGGAAATACTGGTGTTTACTATGGTTCTATTGAAGGTGCCATGTACCCTTCCATTCTTGACCCTCAACATGTTTACGGCCTTACTATAGATCCTGAGAGCCACAGGGCCATAGTAGCCATAAGTACGCCTATTCAACCAGGGGACTTATTTGTTTATAACCTCATGACAGGCGATAAAGAACAAATCAGCTTTGTGAATGATGAGTTTTTACAGTGTAGAGATTTATCACTCCCTGAGCCTATTACCTTTCAATCCATGGATGACCTTTCCATCCACGGCTGGATCATGAAACCAATTAATTTTGAGGAAAATAAAAAATACCCCCTCATATTGGAGATACACGGCGGTCCTCATATGATGTATGCCAATAGTTATGTTCATGAATTTCAGACTTTGGCGAATGAGGGGTATGTTATATTGTTCATTAACCCACGCGGAAGTGTTGGTTATGGACAGGCATTTGCCAATGCCAACCGTAATGATTACGGAGGGATGGATTATAAGGACTTAATGACTGCTGTAGATTATGTTCTTGAAACATACGACTTTATCGACCCAAAAAGGCTAGGTGTGACCGGCGGTAGCTATGGAGGGTTCATGACCAATTGGATTATCGGCCACACGAACCGTTTCAAAGCGGCTGTGACCCAGCGGTGCATCAGTAATTGGTTAAGCTTCTATGGAGTCAGTGACATCGGTTATTACTTCACTGAATGGGAAATTGGAGGAAATGTAAATGACTCTGCTGAAAAACTATGGCAGCACTCTCCTTTAAAGTATGTTGCCAATGTTCAAACCCCTTTGCTATTACTGCATGGGGAAAAAGATTATCGATGTCCTATTGAACAGAGTGAACAATTTTTTGTCGCTTTAAAACGACAAAAGAAAGAAGCAGTACTCGTTTCCTTTCCGGATGAAAACCATGAAGTCTCAAGGAGTGGCTCCCCCAAAATGCGTCTTCGTCATGTATTGGAAATAAAGGAGTGGTTTAATACACACTTATAAAGGACAAAAACTCTGTTAGCCAATTGGCTAGCAGAGTTTTTGTCCTTTAATGCTGAATCTGATCTCGGTCCTCTGATATGGACTGTAATGCGATTCCCGCTTCCGACCTTGTCTGACGATGAACGGCAAAGTCTCCTAACGCCACAATGCCAACGAGTTTGTCCTGTTCTACTATTGGCAGTCTTCTGATTTGTTCGCTCGCCATCAGTTCCTCGGCCTCTTCCACTGACATATCGGGAGTACCTGTAACAAGGTCCGTAGACATAACAGCGGTGATTTTTGTTGAATTAGGTTTTTTCTCCGCAACCGAGCGCGTAACAATGTCCCTATCCGTGATGACACCAATTAAACGATTATCTTCCAAAACGGGAATAACACCGACTTGGTCATCTCTCATTTTTAAAGCCGCTTCATATATATTATCTTCTGCCGTACAGAAATCCACATCTGAAGTCATGATATCTCTTATAGTAGTCATCTAATTCCTCCAATTAGCATTTCAAGCATTCGTTCATACTAAGATTATTATCAAATTACTGGATTATTCTACATATTTCCCATAATCGGGCTTGGCTAAAGAGTCGAAGTCCTTTGCTAGTCTTGCTAAGCCTTCGGCAAGTTGTTCTCCTTCAACCGGATACCCGTGCCCAGTTATTGCTAGATTTGGCTTCAAATCAGCCAGATTTAAGACAGATTGTTTGGCAGCTTCCCAATTAGTTGTCAAATAACGTGGAGGACCCGTCAATTCTTGTTCCTGCGTCATGACTTTATAAAGTGAATCTTGTCTGACATTGACAAAAGCATCGCCGGCAATTAAACTTCGATCACTTTCCCTGAAAAGGGAGATATGACCTTCCGAGTGTCCGGGAGTGTGCATCCATTTCCAGCCTGGAAGTCCTGGTACACTATGGTCTTCCGGCAGGGGCTGAACTTTCTCTGCCAAATCGATTCCCTCATTAGGAAACATCCAAGATATCTTTGCCACTAATCCGCCTTCAACAGTGGGATCCGGTTCTGGATAATTTTTTTTCCCGGTTAAATAAGGCATTTCGTTTAGATGTGCGTAAACTGGTACCTTCCATACTTTTAATAATTCAATAAGTGCCCCAACATGATCGAAATGCCCGTGAGTAAGGATAATGGCCTCAGGTGGATGATTTTTTCCATATATATCTTCAGCCTCTTGTTTGATCTTATCTGCTGAACCAGGCATGCCAGCATCAATCAGGACCCATTTCCCGTCATCTTTTGCTCCCACAAAAACGACGTTAACAATTTGAATAGGCAAGCAAAATAAATCCCTATTCACGAACTGGCCTTTTCCGCTCGAAACAGATGTCATTGGAATAACCTTTTTATTCAAGTTATTATTTTCCATACGCCCCTCCACTTTCGATATTAATATTTCTCTTCCGTTTTAAGGATACCCACGTTTAACTAATAAAAACCCGGCTTGATGTACAAGGATCATTACCTTAAAAGACATCCTTCCGTGTAAACACGGAAAAAGACACAAGAAGGGCTACTGCCCACCAAACCAGAAGCGTTATGACGGATGAAGATAAGGTCATCCCCTCAATTGGTGGGGCCGTCCCACTCACATACGTCGTTAACTTTAAATTCACCATAAAGAAATATTTAGCCGATTCCCAAGAGGAAACCATGTTGCTTAAAATGGCACCGGATATAAGGGCAGCGAGCATGATCCCCATTCCTGCAGGGGTACTTTTAACTAGGACTGACAACATGAAAGATAGCGTTCCCACCACTACAGCCACCAGCCAGACTAGTCCCATATCCATTAAAAGAAACTTCCATTGTTCTACCAGCCTAACCTGGCTGATATCAACATCTCCTCCATTGACGCCAAAACCGGTAATAGTCGGTGCGCTCCATCCATGATAGCCAAAAACAATCCCTGATAGAAAATAAGACAGTATCGCAGTCATGGCCACAATGAGGGAAACCGCTAATAACAATGTCACGTATTTGCTCATTAGTATTTTCCACCGTTTCACTGGTCTTGTGAGCAATAGCTTAATCGTGCCCTGACTGTTCTCAGAGGATACAAGATCACTTGCTACAATCATGATCAAAAGGGGAATGAATAAATCTATAGAATTCTCCAAAAACATACGCGTGAATGTCGTAGCACCAGGTTCTGAAGGATTGATGTCATGGTCCAGATAATACTGCTGCTGTTTCAAGCTGACCTGAAGCTGCTCTCGCCATTCATCAAGCATCCTACTAGAGCTTAAACGATTCTGAGTATCAATGATTTGCTGTTGAACAGCGGTACGCCAATCATCAGTACCTAACTTTTCTCGCTGCTCCTCGACTTGTTTATACTGGGCATATGTAAACATCAACACTAGAATCCCTACAATGATTCCAATAATAAGGAGCCGTTTTTTTGCCAATAATTTCATCATTTCATTTTGAATCAGATTATTCAATACCAGCACCCCCACTGCCAGTTATTTGTAAAAATAATTCTTCCAGCGCTGGAAGTCTTCGATTCATTTCAAGCACCTTCACACCAGCTTCAATTAATGCCGCATTCCATTCTGGGGTACTCTGTTCATCAAATTTTGTAAGAATGTAATCCTGTTCTATCGTTATCTCTGTATATTCACTTAGAATTTCACTTCCCTTTTGAAATGGTTCGACCCGCCAAATCATTCTCTCTTGGGCAACCAATAGATTTTCCACCGTATCAGTTTGAATGATTTGACCTTTCGTGATAATTGCCACCCGATCACAAAGAAGTTGAATTTCACCTAACAAGTGGGAAGAAACCAATACACTCATGCCTTCTTCTCTAGCAAGCTTTCTTATAAATTGGCGCATTTCTCGGATTCCAGCTGGATCAAGCCCATTAGTCGGTTCATCCAAGACCAATACTTTAGGCCGGTTCAACATTGCCTGGGCTATGCCAAGACGTTGCCTCATCCCTAACGAATAAGTTTTCACTTTCTCATGGATACGTGCCTGAAGTCCTACAAGCTCAATGACTTCATTCATCCTGACCTCATCAACGTCCGGTAGCATCCGTGCAAAATGAAGTAGATTGTCCCAGCCGCTTAAAAAGGGATAAAGTTCTGGGTTTTCAACAATACAACCAAGATGTTGCATTGCTTTCGTAAAATTCTTACGTACATCGTACCCACATATTTCAATGGACCCTGATGTTGGCTTGATTAAGCCGACCAACATCCTTATCGTCGTCGTTTTTCCAGCACCATTGGGGCCCAAGAATCCGAATACTTCTCCTTCTGTCAGTTCAAACTCTATCCCCTTTATGATTTCCCTTTTGCCAATCGTTTTTTTCAGTCCTTTCACGGACAACGTCACATTACTCATTTTGCATCCCCTTCCCATTGAATTAATGAAGAGACCCTCTCCGCAATCAAACGATATCCTTCTTTATTCGGATGAAATTTGTCTGAATATAAATATTCATTGACTGATAATTGGAATAAATCAAAGGTTGGTACAAATACGGCATTTTCATATTCGGCTATCACATCCGCTGTAACGGCATTCCAATCACGTACTATCTTGTTTGTATCATAATCTTCATTCAATTCGATGAAAGGATTATACAGACCAATCATGAAAATGGTAGCCGTATCATTGGATTTAGTGATTTCCTTTAAAACTGAGTTCAAGTTTTTCAAATATTGTTCTTGTAATTCAGAGGTAACTGCAAAATCATAATCGTACAAGGTCTGCCCTTGCTGAAATAAATCATTCCCACCAATAGTAATCATGATGACATCCGCTGACTGTATTTGACGTTTGACCTCAACCTGTTTGACCTGTTTGGCTAATTCCTCAGAAACCTGTCCCTTTACTCCGAGGTTGTGAACACGGGGTTTACTCTTAAATCTTCCTTCTAAATCCTCAACGACTAGACCGACGTAGCCTTTTCCGCTTTCATCTCCAGTTCCACGAGTCAGTGAATCTCCTAGTGCAACTAAAGTAAATTCTTTTGGAATGTTCTTATCATTCGGTTTCGCTTCTTTTATTTCTATATCAGAAGAAGTTTCTCCATAGTAATCATAAAGCGCCCACCCCACACAAATTAGGAAAAAAAGGCCGATAAGCGCCGCTATAATTGTTGTTCCCATCACTCTGACTTTATTCAAACGCATTCATCCTCCCTAGATTTTACTTATATCCATTTAAACACATTATTTCCAATAATAAAAAGAAGTGTACTCTTCAATAGTACTTACCATTCAAGCTGTAAATTCATGCCAAAGGACTATCTATCCCCTAGAATAGTTAATTCTCGTGACCTATAGGTAGAAACCTCAATACTATTTTATAAAAATCTCTTTTAAGCAAAAAAAGGCCTGCTCACAAAGTGAGCAGAACCAATTAATGAAAAAAAAGGATTATATACTGCATATCAACAATTCTTATCTTTCTACAATGACTTTCCTCTGGCCCATTTTTGTTTCTCGATTACCATAAGGCATACTGTAAGGATTAATCCAAGTACTGCAAGAAAACCGAAAAATAGGTAAACCATGTAAATCCCCGATCGATCCATTATAATACCACCGAAAAATGTGCAAAACCAGTTTCCGAGCCCGTTCCCAATTGCAGAATAGAGAGTAATTGCTGTGACTGTTATATGAATAGGTACCACTTCTCTAATATATTGCAACCCTGCCGGAATGAATAACCCAAGTGAAAACCCTTGAATGATCGATGATACATAGACAATCGCTAAACTAGGTTCTAGAAAATATATCAACCACCTGATTAGTGAGGCAGCTCCTGCCAATAATGTAATAGGCAATAATCCCAATTTAAGAATCGAACTGCCAGCCATTCGCAAGAAGGGTATCTCTGACAAGACAGCTAACAGGAAAGCAATGCCTATCCCTGTATATGTTCCTCCTCTTGCCTCGACAAAAAGACCATAATACACATTATTGGCAAGATTAGGACCGAAAATCAAGAAGGTCACTGCCAGAAAAATAATGAATCGCTTCATAACCAAAAGCTCTTTTATCCCGTTTAATAGCTTCGGTTTTCTTTGGGCTCGCTCTTCAGGTAAATATAGAGCTAGAAAAGCAGCTAGAAGAAGCGTTATAAAAAACACGTAAAATATAATGGAAGGTCCAAAGAAAGATTCCGATAATTTGCCCATCATAAAAACCGCCACTCCAAAACCAAGAGAACCATACAAACGTATTTTCCCGTAATCCGCATGTATCCTTGTTGTATATTGGAGCGTAATGCTATCAGATACGGGTATGATCGCACTTTGAAATATTGCCAGAACCACCGCTACAGAGACTAACAAGAAGTAGGGTTCATATAACATGTATCCTAACCCAATCGTTCCCGTAAGTACTGAAGTCAGTGCCAGAATTTTAGCTGGCTTTCCACTCCAATCACATATCATTCCCCAAATAGGCTGAAAAAAGATCATTACCATTGGTCCTACAGACATAATGAATCCTATTTCGATTCCATTCAACTCGGCCACATTAGCTAAATAGACGCTTAAAAGTGGCGTCAAACTACCCACAGCAAAGAATGAAAAAAGGTAAAAGCTCTTTAATCGTGCTATGTTACCTTTTTCTAATTTATCCAATAGTAGAATCCCCCATGAAGTCATCCATTCCCTCGTATTAATACTAGACGGTTTGGCGACTCTCTCTTTCTATCCTTTTTCTTTTATTTAGCATTTTCAAAGGAAGAACGATGTTGAATACAGTCCCTTTATTCACTTCACTTTCAACAAAAACACGCCCTTGGTGACTTTCAATGATCTTAAAACTAACCATTAACCCTAACCCATTCCCTGACTTTTTAGTCGTGAAAAATGGCTCACCTAACTTTCTCAGTTGATTAGGTGGTATCCCAACCCCTGTGTCTATGATTGAAATATGTACTTTTTCTTCCTTTAATTCAATACTTACTCTGATTTCTCCTCCTTGCGGCATTGCTTCCATTCCATTCTTAATGAAATTTAGCAAAACTTGTTTCAAACGATTTTCATCACATTGAACATGAATTTCTTCATGGTAACAAGTAAAGAAGAGAAGAATATTTTTCTTCTTGGCATCAAATTCATTTAATGAGATTACATTTTGGATAATCGGGACAATATCTTTCGTTTCCAAACTCAAGGTCTGTGGTTTTGCCAAATCTAAAAATTCCTCAATTATCTCATTTACCCGGTTAATTTCATCCATTATAATCTCTAAGTACTCTTGCCGTTCTATATCGGTTTCATCTAATTGTAAAAATTCAGTATACCCTTTCATCGAGGTAAGAGGATTCCTGATTTCATGTGCCACTCCAGCAGCTAACTGTCCGACTGCTGCCAGTTTGTCCTGTCGATAAAGCATTTCTTCTGTTTGTTTACGCTCAGTAATATCATAGCGAATGGCAAGAAACTGGAAAAGCTTATCTTCAGCAGTATAAAAAGGTACGATTGTGGTATCTACCCAATAATAACTACCATCCTTCGCTTTGTTTCTAATTTCTCCTTTCCATACTTTCTTATTTTGAATGGTCTTCCACATATCTTCGAAAAATTCCGCAGAATGATAACCTGAATTCACGATTTTATGCGTATGACCAATTAACTCATCTCTCCTGTACCCAGAAATTTCCGAGAATTTTTCATTAACTTCAACGATAATTCCTTTATTATCCGTGATAGCTACAATGGATGACTGATTAATCGCATAGTGCATATCCCCTAATTCCTTAATTGAAGCCCTTAAATCCTCCTCCGCCTTTTTACGACTAGAAATATCCGAACGTATGGAAATATATTGATATGGCTTTCCTTTCTTCATAAAAGGCACAATTGTTGTATCCACCCAATAGAGCTCTCCGTTTTTTGCCTGATTACAGATTTCGCCATGCCATGTCTGACCGTTACTGATCGTCTGCCAGAGTTCAGTAAAAAATTCTTTAGAATGATACCCAGAATTAATGATAGAATGATTTCTTCCGATTAATTCATGCTCTTCATATTGGGAAATCTCCAGGAATTTTTCGTTAACATAGGTTATCGTGCCTTTTGCATCCGTAATGGCGACTATTGAAGATTGGTCCAAAGCATACCGGATATCACTCACTTGATTATCACTCCTTGCCAAACGTCTTCCGACAATTGTGCTAGAACCAATTAAGTTAGCAAGGATAAATAATGAAACGAAACACACAAAATAGACCATGAAAGGTGTCAATTCGACAACTTCCTTTATGTTTACCATTCCCGGTGTAATCGAGAGCCCACGAGAAAAAAGAAAATGCCCTGCCATAATCGCTCCACTCATAATAATGGTACTAAATGGCTTTAAAGAAGATTGACTTACTTTTTTATTGTAAAATAAAAGGGAGAATCCTATAACAAACGAACATAAAATGATCACTAGTGTGATGCCTAACAACCATGGAGTAAGAGCCAAGGATTTACCTAAAGGATACAGGCCAATTAAATAATTCGAGAGCAAAGCCATCGTAAACATCATGCTGCAAAAAAATATTTGTTGCATCGATGGATAATCGGAAATGGCTAACAGTCCAACCCCGACGAAAATAACGCCCAATATTAAAGAAATTATGATTAAGGAAAAGCTGTATGTTGTCGTTCTACTACTCTCATATGTAAATACATACACAAAATTCATCGTCCATAAAGTCACACCCATGGAGCAGGTACTTCCTAGATACAATAGACGTTTATATTTTTCTGCCGTAATATATGTTGTCAGCAAATCCAGGGCCGTATAGCAAGCCATGAAGGTCAAAAGTGCTGCAATTATAAAAAGAATTGGATTGGATGATACAATTGATTGTTCCATTGACATAGTCACCTCTATCGTTCTATTATCCTATATTGTAATGTACTTTCCGGACAGCTAAAAGACTTTTATTACTTTTTACCTGTCTTTCCTAAGATATTCAAGATTCCTTTCATAAAATGCTACATATGAAGCTTTGTCTATTGTTATAAAAAAACTATAATGACAAATAATTTCCCTTTGTATCGAGTAAAATAAAAAGTGTCCATAAATCAGTAAAGCATAAAAATTCAGTGGCTTTGTTCATAAAACGAGCGAGGGCAAAGTGTTTATTCCTTTTTTAATAACTCGTATAAGTTTATAATTAAATAAATCATATATAATAGAAGGAGTGGGGGCATGATAATGTCAGACCTGGCAAGCGCAAATACAGCAGAAATTATGCAAAAAAAGACACAGCATAAAAAATTGACGCCTAGGCAGATTTTACAAAGGGGCCTTTTAATTACGATTGGAGCCGTCTTAATGGCTGTGGGCCTTGAAATTTTCTTAGTACCCAATAATGTTATCGATGGCGGAATCACCGGCATATCCATTATGTTATCTTATATCACTAACTTCAAACTTGGTATCTTTCTTTTTGTTTTAAATCTTCCTTTCTTTTTTATTGGCTATAAACAAATCGGAAAAACCTTCGCTTTATCTACTCTTTATGGAATATTAGTTCTTTCCTTAACTACCACATTGCTTCATCATGTACCTGCTTTCACTCAAGATATTCTCCTTGCTTCCGCATTTGGCGGTATGATACTTGGAATTGGTGTTGGAATGGTTATTCGTTATGGTGGTTCATTAGATGGAACAGAGATCCTTGCCATTCTAGCCAGCAAGAAACTTCCTTTCTCCGTTGGAGAGATAGTGATGTTCTTTAACTTGTTCATTCTTGGAAGTGCAGGATTTGTTTTTTCATGGGATCGTGCCATGTATTCCATTTTAGCCTATTTTGTTGCTTACAAGACAATGGATATCGTCATTGCCGGTTTGGATGAATCTAAATTTGTTTGGATCATCAGTGATGAATTTGAAGACATTGGGGGCGCAATCATGCACCGCTTAGGACGAGGAGTGACCTTTTTAGCTGGAGAAGGTGCCTACTCAGGGGATGATAAGAAAGTAATATTCTGTGTAATAAACCGTCTTGAAGAAGCTAAACTTAAAGATATCGTAAAAAGCTTCGATGCTTCTGCTTTCCTGGCCGTCGGTGATATTGCCGAAGTCCGTGGGGGACGTTTTAAGAAGAAAGATATTCATTAATTTAAGATGGTTCATAAAACTTCTTTCCTTTCACAAATCTCTCCATTTAAATTAATTCAGTCAACTTATTGTTGTACGAAAAAAGGCTGAAGGGAAATTCCCTTCAGCCTTTTTGATGGTCTTAATAATTTCTTGGATTGTTGATTGCTTGTAGCATTCTCGTACCTTGTTTCATTTCGCTACCACACAAGGGACATAGATGCTCATCATTGCTTGTAAAGTTATCCCGAATCCATCCTTTACAATCTTCTGATGTGCATTCCCACACCTTAGTTTCTTCAGGAATGATTTCTTCCGTATTATTTCTTCTATACATATATCTCACTCCTTAGATTTTAAATTGACTTCGCACATTTTCACCTGCAAATGTCATAAAGATAAAGAAGAATAGCTAGCGATTAATCTAAATAATTGTGAGCATACACTCATTTACATATCTAAGATTATTTACTGTACACTCAAAATGAATGAGTGGAAATAACAGGAGATCACAACCAAATTTAAATATCTCATTATACATTATAACATATTTCTTCAAAATGTATTTGAGAAAAGCTTAAGATACCCAACAATTGAAAGCCCAAGTATTTTCTTTAGCTAAATTATATTCAAGAATCATATTGCTGATTCTTCTAGCTCGTCGCCTAGTTTTAAGCTAATCGAGCTTGAGAGTAATTTTAGTGCCAAAACCTAAAACAATGAAAGCCCTGCCTCTCTCTCATCCATACGGCTCCTAGACCGTGCCTGTGAGAATCAGGTGAAAGCTAATAAGTACACGTTTATTAATTAAACCGTCCGTAATTCCAATTGGGAAAATTAAATCCAAAAGATAAATGGCTACATAGAAGTAAGTTAATGAAGATCAAAATGAATCGAGGAAAATACCTGGTGATAAGACGTATTTCTTTCTAGTAGTGCTTAACTTGTTTCTACTTCATCAAAAATGATGAAAATTATTTTATTAATAAAAATGTATCTTTTAAATTACCCTCTTAGTGTTTTCTTGTAGCAACACTGAAATTTCATTATAGCACATACATATTAAGTTGTAAACAGCAGTTGTGAAATTCGAATATTTCATATTCATCTTCCCAAAAATAAAAAGAGGTAAGATATTACCCCTTTATTTAAACGCATTATATTCATTTTCTATTTTTGGAAGTTCTCTAACTTCTTCGATTAATTGACTACCACACATTGGACAATCATAGTTTGCTGAGGCAAAGTCTTTCCTCATCCAACCATTACAATCCGCTGACCCGCAAGCATATACTATAGTATCTTCCATTATGATTTCTGGTTCCTCTGAATTCTTTTTACCAAAATACATGAGCAACCTCCTTCTTTTAAGTAAAAATCATGATTTAAGCCGTGGAATTCTTCGCTTAATTATCTATCTTAGTATGCGTAACAAATCAACTTATTATTTATCCAATGAAAAAAAATAACCAACATTTCATTTATTAGTTATTCAAAGTGGCTTTTACCATGATCGCTTTTATCTTAAAGTATGAAAAATGGTCAGGAAGCGCTTCTTTCAACGGTTTCAGTTTTTCAGATTCCAGTTGTTTAGCTGTATCCAATACAAGTTCGTACTCTCCTTGATTGAAAAAATCTCCCCAATTTATATCCAATTGTTCTTCCGCACACTTAATTAAATGGTTTTCAATGGAAATTGTAGACAGGCCTCTTAATGTTGCTATTTCTTTAATTGATTTACCTTCCTTATATAAGTGATAACTTTCTATATGTGAAGGTTCTGTACTTCTTTTTGTCGTCTCTTTTTTATATATTATATTCGACTCAACATCAGGATGTGCTTGCAAATAAAATTTAACAGCTTCTAAAAATGCAAGTCCAAAACGATCGAATTTTTGTTTACCCACACCTTTGACCTCAAGGAACTCTTGCTCGGTCTTTGGTAATTTAGCAGCCATATCCTTTAAAGTGGCATCCGAGAAGATAATGAATGGCGGTACATTTTCCGCACTTGCGATATCTTTTCTGACTCTCCGTAACTCTTCAAACAAGCCATGATCCATATTAATGCTGGTGACTTGTTTGACTTCTTTTCGTAACACTTGTTTCTGGTTAAGCAGCACTTCCCTGCCTGCATTGGTGACTTTAAGAACCGGATATTGCCCACCTGTCATTTCGATGAATTGCTTTGCGGTCAAAAAATCTATGAAATCTGCAACATCTTTAGCCGATTGGTTATTGATGATGCCATAGGTTGAAAGTTTTTGAAAGCCAAACTCTTCTATTTTTTTGTTACGGGAACCTGTAAGCACCTGACTGATCATTGTTTTTCCGAACCGTTCCCCCATGCGTAACATACATGAAAGGACCATTTGGGCCTGTGTCGTCACGTTTACAGAATCTCGTTTATCCGTACAATTTTCACAATGTCCACAATCCTCGGGGTTCTCATCACCAAAATAGCGGAGTATGAATGCCTGTAAACAACCTTCAGTAAAACAATAATCCTTCATTTTATTAAGTTTCTTTAATTCCTGTGCTTGCCAATCGGGGGAGGGTGTGGATTGATCGATTAGGAATCGCTGTATCTGCATATCCTGAGGAGAATACAGCAGAATGCATTCGCTATCCAGCCCGTCACGTCCTGCACGCCCTGCTTCTTGATAATAACTTTCCATATTCTTCGGGGTTTGATAATGAATGACATATCGAACATTTGATTTGTCAATGCCCATACCAAAAGCTGAGGTTGCAATCATTAAAGGAAGATCATCTCGAATGAAAAGCTCCTGCTGTTCAGAACGCTCTTGTTCATTCATTCCAGCATGGTACCGTCCTGTTTTGATACCCGCTTTGTTCAGCTTAGTGTATAACGAATCGACTTCTTTCCTTGTCGCAGCATAAATGATTCCGGACTCATTTTTATTCTTCTCAATATATCGCATCAAATATCGTCCACGGTTCTCTTCCTTGACGACAGAAAAAAATAAATTTTCCCTGGCAAACCCTGTTGATATCGTATGTTGAGGCGAAATCCCCAATGATTGACAGATATCATCCGTTACATGCGGGGTTGCAGTCGCCGTTAAGGCAAGAATTATAGGCGATGTAGGCATTTCTTTCAAAAAGGTCTTGATTTTCAGATAGCTCGGCCTAAAATCATGACCCCACTGGGAGATACAGTGAGCTTCATCTATCGCAACCATCGATATATCCAGATTAGCCAATTCTTGCTGAAAATTTTGGTTCTCTAGTCGTTCTGGTGCAAGATATATTAGCTTGTACCTGCCCTGCTTTATATCTCGCATCCTTTCTGAAGCTTCTGTACCTGATATGGAACTGTTTAAAAAAGTGGCATCGATTCCATTTTGTTCAAGGGCATCCACCTGATCTTTCATCAATGAGATTAATGGAGATATAACGAGTGTAACCCCAGGTAAAAGTAGGGCAGGAATTTGGTAGCATATTGATTTTCCTCCACCAGTCGGCATAATACCCGCCGTGTTTATTCCATCTAATACTTGTTCAATAATTTTTTCCTGGCCTGTCCTGAATGATTCATATCCAAAATACTGTTGCAGATATTCACGTGCTTTTTCTATCAACGTATTACTCCTCCAATTGCCTAACGATTTTATTACCCTTATTGTACTCGTTTTTGTCATTAACAAAAAGAATAAAAAATAGACACAGAATTACTCTGTGTCTAGAATTTCTCTGTGTCTATTCGTCTTTTATATAAATCATGTTTTAATTCAAGATTTTCAAATTAACGTTTTTAACTCCCCAGTTAAGAGCATCCTCTTTATTAGGAATGAAGAGATCAACCTTATTGCCCTTTATTGCACTGCCTGTATCAGCTGCCGTAGCATAGCCATAGCCTTCTACATACACTTTTGTTCCTAGTGGTATGACAGACGGATCGACAGATATAACTTTTTCATTTGGATTTGCCTTGAGATCTACCCCTGTTGCAGTGACACCGCTACAACCCTGACAATCAGCTGTATATGCTGTTGCTCTTACAGTCATTTCCTTTGCTACATTATCTTGATTCGTAGATTCATTTTTCGAACCGTTAGTTTCTTCTTCTGTTTTTTCAGGCTGTGAAGGTGCAGCTTCTTGTACTGGCGCAGCTTGCTCTGGCTTACTATCTGGACCCGTAGACGCCGCCTCTACTTTATTAGCTGCCGGTTTAATGACAAGAGCCTGTTTAGGATGAATCGTATCTGTATTTAAATTATTCCATGACTTAAGATCATTAATAGAAACATTATATTTTTCTGCTATTTTCGATAAGGTGTCCCCAGATTTAACGGTATATTGCTCTTCCTGGGAAATATGTATAGTGTCTCCCACATAGATATAATCTGACTTTAATTGATTCCAAGACTTAATATCTTCTACTGAAACTTTATGTGATTGAGATATTCCCCATAGTGTATCTCCGTCTTTGACTTTAACTTCCTCTGCATGTACGGGTATTGTAAATGCTCCTGATATGGCTACCACGGCCGTTAACGATAAAATAGATTTTTTCATATATCGTACCTCCTTGTGAACTCTTTCAAAAGCTATGTTCTAAATACTATCACAGTTTTTTTCTCTACAAAGAACAAACAGATAAAGAATAGATGTCAAACATCACAGAAAGATAACAGCATGATAACAAACCTAATCCTACTAAAATTATGCTAGCCAAAATGTAATGAGCATTTGATTGATTTTCTTTAAGCATATTCCTTTAACTACAGCATACATATTAATGGCTGCCCTCAATTGGAGAGGAGGAATTTCTTTGGCAAAAGAAAAGACATTTACCCTAATCAAGTCCTATAAGCCTTTTCATAGCAAATTCGATCCATGCCCACCACTCGGAAGGAAGTATTACCGAACACCTCCGAATTTGTATATTAATTTTCAGCCGCCAAACTTGGAACAATTCACTCCAGAAGAAGCACTAAAGTATGGAACGCTCTGGAAATTCTTTTACGATTACTATGATAATCCTTATCGAGAAAGGGAGAAATAGTTAATGAATAGGAAACTGGATGAAGAATATTACCAGTTACTCGGACAAATACAAGCTGCTGATTTCGTACTTGTTGAGCTGACACTTTATTTGGATACACATCCCCATGATCAGCAAGCTCTGCAACAATTCAACCAATTTCACCAATACTCTACTCAGCTGAAGGCTGCATTCGAACCTAAATACGGTCCATTGCTTCAATACGGGAACAGTCCAGATGGGGAAAATAAATGGGAATGGGGTCAAGGACCCTGGCCATGGCAGGTTTAAGGAGAGATATTTATGTGGATTTATGAAAAAAAGCTGCAATACCCCGTAAAAGTTGGTACGTGCAACCCTACACTCGCTAAATATCTGAGGGAACAATATGGGGGCGCTGATGGTGAATTGGCTGCCGCCCTTCGATACTTAAATCAACGATATACCATTCCGGATAAAGTGATCGGGTTACTAACTGATATTGGAACAGAGGAATTCGCTCACTTGGAAATGATCGCCACTATGATTTATAAGCTCACAAAAGATGCCACTCCTGAACAGATGTTAGAAGCTGGTCTTGGCGAACACTATGTAAATCACGACAGTGCCCTTTTCTATGAAAATTCTGCCGGGAACCCATGGACGGCTACGTATATTCAGGCGAAAGGCGATCCCATTGCGGATTTATATGAAGATATCGCAGCTGAAGAAAAGGCTAGGGCAACCTATCAATGGCTAATCGACATCTCAGATGACCCGGACATCAATGATTCATTAAGGTTCTTAAGGGAGCGGGAAATTGTGCATTCCATGAGGTTTCGGGAAGCAGTAGAGATCTTAAAAGAAGAAAAGGGTAAAAAGAAAATCTTTTAATTAAATTCCATAATAAAAAGCAGCGGATAAAAAATCCCGCTGCTTTTCATCATTTACGATCAGAAGAGTACGTCCATCCTTCTTCTTGATAAATCTTTCCTTCTTTCATCAATTTACCAAGAGCACGTTTGAATGCCCCCTTACTTAAACCGAAATGGAACTGGATATCATTAGGTGGGGTCTTATCACCATAAGGCATCGCACCTCCGCGGTTCATTAAATAAGTGTAGATGATATCGGCATCTTCTTCCATTAGATCTTGCTTAAATGGGAACAACGAAACGTTAAGTGTACCATCTTCCTTACTATCGATAACACGGCCTTCAACAAATTCACCGAGGCGTGGCTCTTCCTTCCGTTCACTTTCGTGAATGAAGCAGCGGTATCCTTCCTCCGAGACAAAGAAAGAACCGACCATCAGTAAACGGTACACATTCCCTTTGACCGTCGTGTTGCGGATCCCCTTTAAAGGAGCCGGAACAGTGATTTCTTGTATGATATCTTCTGTGGTCAGTCTGCCGAACAGACGATCATTTCGATCCGTTTTCAAGCAAATATATAGACGATCTCCCACTTCCGGCCATAAGCGGTCAATGTTCGGAAGATCATCTAGAGATACAAGTATATCTTTGGAAAGTCCAATGTTAACAAAAACGCCTAGTTTCCTTTGGACATTGACGACTTCAGCCCAACCGTATTTATCAATTTGTATTTCCGGAATATTCATTGTTGCAGTCAATCTTGCTTGCTTATCGTGATAAATAAATACTGTAACTTCATCGCCAATTTCAAGTTCAGTACCTTCATTCGCCTCATTATGGTGTAGCAAGACATCTTCCGAACCATCAGTCAGGAACCAACCGAAATCAGCCTTACGTTCTACTTGTAACTCTACAGCCATACCGGCCTGAATTTTTTGCATGTATAAAAATCCTCCTGTAACTTACCTTTACCTACAATTGTACCCAAATAATTATTTTTCCAACATATTTGAATCTATCATTTTTTTATCTTTCTGTACACCTATTCGAACATTTTATTTTTCAAAGGTTGCTTCCTTCTCCAAGGATGGACGAGGGACCATTATCTGCCCTTGTTTTCCATTGCTCAATAAAGTGTGCATAATCACTTTCGATAATTGACTGGGTTTGTATGGCTTGACCAGGTATTCTTTAGCGCCAAGCGAAAATCCTTTTTCTTTTTCATCAAGAGCAGTCGATACAAAAACGGGGATATCCTTAAGCTCTGGTCTTTCTTTTAATTCTTTCATGATGGTCCATCCGTCCATTTCACCTTCTTCAAGGAGAATATCTAGGACGATAGCATCCGGAGGAGACTGCTTCAGCATTTGAAGGGCCTTTCCTCCACTTTTGTAATAGCTGACTTGAAAGCCACTATCAACCAGTTCGTATTTCAATAGTTCAGCCAAATTAAAATCATCTTCAATGACCATAATATCATAACTTAGTTTCTTTGATTGACCATCTGTATTTGTACGTTCTTCTTTAAGAGTTACCCTCGGGAAAGAAACGCTGAATTTACTCCCTTTTCCATACTCCGATATCACCGTAATATGGCCTCCATGCGATTTGATGATTTCTTCCACAATGGATAATCCTAGACCAGTGCCGCCAATCCGCCTACGATCTGAATTATCGACCCTGTAAAATTTCTGAAACAAATGCGGTAGCGATTCCTTAGGGATCCCCAGCCCTTCGTCCTCGATATCAATACATAATACTTCGTTCTGGCTAAACAAACGTATGAGAATCTTTCCTCCATCAGGAGAGTATTTAATTGCATTACTCAGCAGATTCATGAAGGCTTGTTCAATTTTTTCCCGATCGCCTAATATCATGAGATCATCCGTTTCTACAAGTAGTCGAATATCGTGAAGGGATGTGCTAATTTCTAAATTCTCAATGATCTTTTGCAACAGCGGCAGGATTTCCAGATATTTTTTTTCGTAGGTTTGTTTACCTGATTCCATCCTTTGAACATCCAAAAAGTCATTGATCAAAGCAGTGAGCCGCTTCGCCTCATTATAGATGGTCTGCAAGTACTTTGTCTGCCTCTCTGGTTTTAAAGACTTGTTTAACATTAATTCTGTAAAACCAAGGACACTCGCGAGAGGAGTTCGTAATTCATGGCTTACCGTACTGACAAACTCAGACTTCATCTGATCCACTTCATATTCTTTCGTAATATCACGGTAAACCACAATCGTCCCATATGCTTCTTCACCATATCTTATTGTCTCAAAATAAACCTTAAAGACTTGTCTTGTCTCTTTCTTTTGAAAAGTGAATGTGCGATCTTCATAGTCACCTTTTATATTCGCCATTTTTATTGCTTCTTCGAAGGAATCCATAGAATCTTCACGGCCAATTTGCCTTAACAATTCCCCACTCCATTTTTCCCATGGAGAGCCTATGATTTGCCCAGGAGCGGAACCAGGTTTATACATATCACAAAATTGTTGATTTACTTGAACGATTTTTCTATCTTGATCTATTAATTGAATCCCTTCCTGTATCGTACTCAAAATGTCTTGATTTAACCGGCGATTATCTTCCGTTTGTTCATACAGCTTGATTTTATCAAGTGAAGTCGAAATCTGCTTGGCTAATATTTCATATTCAGCCATTTCTTCAACACTAAAAGCTGAGCCATAACGGCTGAAAACCATAATGGCATCGACCTCTTGTAAGGCTGATAAAACCGGAAGATATAAATCATAACAATAATTGGTATTTTCATGATAGCCTTTTTCGCTAATGCTCTGTTCCCTTTTAACCGTAAACGGCTTCTTCTCTTCTAAAAGACGTTTATTTAAGCCATTATGAATGTTCTTTCGATATTGTTTTACACCATATTCTGAAATACCAAAAGAAGCATACGAGTCTTCGTTAATTAATGTAATCATGCCACGATCTGCACCAATCAGGCTGCTCATATTATAGACAATACTATTAAGGACCTCTTTTTTCTCCAATGAAGTAGAAATACCATTTATTAATTTATTTCTTCTAGTGAGCTGTTGCTCATTTTCTGTGATGAGGCCAAGCGTTTCTTGAAGTTCACTCTGCTGTGCCTGAAGTTCATCTTGTTGTGCAAGTAATTCTTCATTGTGAGCCATCAATTCCTGCTCTTTTTCCTGAATACTAGCGATCATTTTCTTAAAGGCTATGGCCAATACGCCTAATTCATCTTCTCGACTTTCATCTACTGAAATGATTGCGTCCCTACCGGCCGCAATCTCGTTAGCTGCAGATGAAAAATCAGCCAAAGGCTTTCCGATATTCCTAATAATGATTCTGGTGGTTTGCTGGAAGATCAGTAAAAAAATAATTACGAATCCGATATAGGCCCCTTGTAAAATGGATTGTTCCTTTGCTAAGGCCTCTGCATTTTCATCAAGTTTTTCTGAAAATGCAGAAGAATACGCTCTTATATTTTTGCGAAAACCCACAACTCGATCAGTAATCTCGCTGTTTTCCGCTTGCTTCCCCTTCATTCGGGCCCCATTCAATTCCACATTTAAAAAAGTAGGCTTAATGGCAGTGAAATAATAATCCGTAAATTTCTCCAGCTCTGTGTATGTTACTTGATCCTCATTTGAAGTGGATATTGCCTGGAAATCCGTAATACTTGTTCGAATCTTATCTTCCCTACTCCATACTTTTTCTTTATATGAATCGTTCCCAAATGCTATATACCCTCTTGCATCCAAAAAAACATTATTATATTGCTCATAAATTTCATCCAACAACAATTCTTTTTCCACAATACTATGCCGTTTTTGGAAATACTCATCATTCAGTGACTGCAATACAAAAAATAAAATGCCCGTACCCACTATAAAAAAGATGATACAAGCAGACATGAGAGTCAATACTTGACGAGAAAGGTTCTTATTTATAAATTGTTTCAGCTTCATCTAGAATGGCCCCTATTTTCTCTAAAAGTTTGATTGGGCTGAATGGCTTGGCCATGAAATAGTCCGCTCCCGCTTCTAAAATTCTGTCTTGTTCATATTGCTGGCTTTTTGCAGAAAGCATCATGATTTTTCCTTTATTATCAATTTCGGTTGACTTGATCTTTTCAATGATTTCCAAGCCAGTAAAGCCCGGCATCATATAATCCAAGATGATAAGATCATAACTTTTCTTAGCGAGCAATTGCACCGCCTCAAAACCGTCAGAGGCTTCATCGACCTCGTAATCTTCATCCTCCAGTGTATCCACAACCAACATTCGTAAGATTTCTTCATCTTCTGCTAATAGAATTCGTTTCACACTTTATCCTCCTTAAGGTTTAATCATAATAGAAGGATTTAATGACTCCCCATAAACTAATTGCATGATATAAAAAGCTATAATCCCTATTTTCCATCGGTAATTCCGTTTCAGTTCTTATATCGGCAAAAATATTAAAAATATTACTTATCTGCTAAATAGACAGTTTTCTCGCCCAGTTAGGTAACAATATGCTTAAACCCTCTCTCTACATCATTTTTTTTAGGAGTCGTTCCATACGTGCTTGAAGATCAACAATATTAAATGGTTTCGTAACATAATCATCCGCGCCCATTTTCAACGCAGTGGCGATATCCTCCGAACTTTTTCTGCCGGTTAGCATCAAAACGGTGAAACAATCGGCATTTTTTCCATTTTTCACTTCCTTCAGTACTTCAATGCCATCCATGGTCGGCATTATTCCATCTAGTATCAGAAAATGAGAGCTATTTTCTTTAGACCGATTTGAATTCAAAAAAGAACATCCATCTTCATATACAGCTATATTTAAGTCGTAATGAGGAAAGTCCATCGATTGTAATGTTTTCGTTAAGATGGTCCTAATAATGATGTCATCATCTATCACTGATACATTTAGGCATTTCTTTTTAAAACTTGTTTTTTGAATGCTCTCCACTCGCCCCCGACCCGATCTCTTTGCTTCATATAAAGAAGAATCTGCCCCTTCAAACGCCTCTTTTGGGGTAATACTTCTATCATTAACCGTATAAACACCTGCTGAAAACGAAACAGAGAAATATTGATTTTCATAGGTGAACCTTTTCGCGGAGAAAACCTTTATTAACTCCCATAGCTTGTTCTTGGCTTCCGCATTGGTCGTTCGCGGAAAAATTATTACGAATTCCTCGCCACCATAACGGCAAATCAGATCGGAACTGCGGATGTTATTTTTAATGAATTGGGCAAATTCCATCAAAACGACATCACCCATCGCATGTCCATATGAGTCATTCACTTTCTTGAAATGATCCAAATCGATGATGCTAATCGAAAAAAGATGTCCGGACCGCTTGAAATCCTGAAAATAACGGGGCATTGCATCTTCAAGAAACCTACGATTGTACACTTGAGTCAGCTCATCAATCAGGACAGATTGGTCGAAAATCCTCTTACGCTGAATGTGCCTTTCAATTTTCACAATAAATTCTTCAATATCTATGGGCTTACTAATAAAATCATCGGCACCCATTTTATAAGCTTTAATTCGTGAATGCTTGTCATTCTGAATGCTAATCATAATTTTTGGGATGAAGTACTTTTCATTATGCAAGTGTATGTCCTGTAGAACTTGATAACCGTCCTTCGTAGGTAGCTGGATATCCAGAATGAGGCAATCTGGTTGCATCTCAAAATACTGTTTTGTAGCTTTTATCGGATCAGCATTCGTTATGACCATCCATCCTTTTTCCTCAAGAATATCCTTTAATAAGATCAACATGGAAATGTCGTCATCAATGATTTGGATGAGTGGGGCCTGTGAATCACGGGCCGGCTTCTCTTTTATCTCCATCTCAGCAAAGTGCTCGTATTCATAGGTATGTTCGATTAAATCGAAAAGTAGATTTTTAAGTTTTTCTTGCTGCCATACTTCATCACTATCTTCATCGAGCTTGGCTAAGAGATTCTCCGTAATTAACATGAGGCCACATAGCTGTAAAGTGCCTCCGGTTCCTTTTATGGAATGAAGAAACCGATAGACCTCTTTTGTAGTGACCGTTTTCGTTTCATCTAACTCCAACCAACTGGAAAGCTGCTTTTTAATATTTTCATAGAGGTAATTTTTATATTTTTCCATATTTTCCAATTTCAATTCAAATCACTTGACCCTTTCTTAACCTACGTAAATAAACACATAGCATAGGAAATAGGTTATACGCTATTTAGATATAAATTACTAATAGCCGACCCCTTATTCCAGTATTTATATTTGAATTAGGTCTTAAGTATATTCTTTCAGGAATATTTTACATCAAAAGGTTTTTTCTATAAACAGCGAATATACCATCTAATGAATATATTTGAAAGTTTGTCCTAAAGACTACATATTTGAATTTCTCAGCCGATATAGCACACTTGTTCAAATCATATCATTTGAAATGTTATAATTTCACTGACTGCTGAAAGGAATTGGAGAATTTCATGACAAAAAAATTATATTATGTTTCATCCAAGGTATCTAAATGGGAAGCGAAAATTCTAGAAATCTTTGAAGAGGAGGGATTTTACTATATCCTGCTTGATGAGACAGCTTTTTATCCTGAGGGGGGAGGACAACCGAGGGATACCGGTACCATAGATGGCATACCGATCCTTGATATTTCATTAAATGAAAATGGGGATATCCTCCACAAACTCAAATGCAAGCCGATTTCGCTTTTCGTACATTGCGTACTGGATTGGGAACGCCGTTTTGATCACATGCAGCAGCATAGTGGGCAGCACTTATTGTCCGCCGTCTGCCAGGAACTATTTCAAGCACGTACTGTCAGCTTCCACCTAGGTCAAGACTTTGTCTATATAGACATCAGTACACCTTCCTGGACTGATGAACAAACGTTTGAAACGGAACAGCTTGTCAATCAGTATATCTACGAGAACCGCAAGCTACATACATACTTTGTGACAAGTGATCAATTACAGACACTACCTGTAGTAAAAATGCCTACCGTGACAGAAGACATCCGAATTGTAGAAATTGAGGGAATTGAATATAATCCCTGTGGTGGAACGCACGTGGAACAAACCGGAGAAATCGGGATCATTAAAATTATCAAAACGGAAAAACAGAAAGATTGCACACGACTCTATTTTAAATGTGGATCCAGGGCGTTGCATGACTTTACTAACAGCCTAAACATCCTATCTAAGTTATCATCAAAGTTTAACACCGGCCGTGTTGATATTCTCAACAGGGTGGAAAAGTTGGAAAATGATCATGACAAGCTAACACTGGCTTACGAAAAACTCAAGCTTAAACATCTAGAATTCCTTGCTGAATCTTTGCTAACACACAATAAAGATGGTGTTATACATCATGTCTTCGCAGACCAGACATTGAAGGAACTGCAATTGCTTTCTTCCACCATCCATCAAAAAGAAAAATCTCCCGTTCTATTCGTGAGTGTAAAAGAACAAAAGGTCCTCCTGGCACACGATGGCAGCCTTTTAATTCATTGTGGAGATTTCTTTAAGAGGTGGCTCCCTTCATACAATGGAAAGGGTGGGGGCAAGGCAAAATCAGCACAAGCTGGTTTCACATCTCAGGCAGATTTGATGGATTTCTATACGTTTGCAGCCGATAAACTGGATAATATGCAGGAGTAAAATAACTAAGGTTCAAATGGGCTGGTATCACCAAATAAATAGGAAAGGGAGGGGATAAATGAATATATCCCCTCCCTTTCCTATTTGCTTATTTTTCTATTTTCAGATGATCCAGCCCGTTCTCTTCAATATACAGATGGTATTTCTCTTCTAGTTCGAGTATACGTTGGAATGCTTCCTCTTGGTTAAGCTCTTTAAGCTTCGATTCCTTCGCAAATTCCTTTCTTGCCATATAGTAGGCAAGCTTATCCAGGAACACGCCTTCTTCATATTGATCAATCACTTCATGAATTTCTTCTTCAAGTTCACGACTTAAATCATAAATCCCATATTCCTTCACATATTCAATTCCTTTTACATCGAAATCCATCGCATAGGAATTCAAATATTGCTCCAACTCACTAAACTTTTCGTTGTTTTCCGAATCTGAAGTAATCCAGTATCCGTATTGAACCAATTTAATCAATGTATCATATTGGCTTTTTGTAAAATTAATTTTCATCATTGACTCCTTTGAAAGATCATTATCTTTAAAAAAAGAATAAACCGTATTAGACAAAATGTCCAATACGGTTATATATCAATCCATTATTTCGGTTACACAAAAATAGGCTGCCTTTTCAGTGTCTACCACATAATGTGAATCACCTTTAACTAAATTATAATAGCGGTGCTTCTGAATATTAGAAATTATTTGTGTCGTGTCATCGCCATCGACCTCATGCTCAATTTCTTTACCACCTGGAAAATAAAAACCTACTTTCAATTTCATCTTTCTCAACCTTCCCTTCATCTCGTTGAATGACTCTTATATTTCTTTTCCTTAATAAGATAGTTTTAAACCTATATTTAATGTTTAATCTTATCTGACATGATATTCTATGGAAAATAGCTAATTGGAAGGTGAAATATATGCTTATCAGGAAGGCTTCGGAAAATGATATAACCGGGATTGCCCATGTACATATAAAGAGTTGGAGATCAACGTACAAAGGGATTATTCCAGACACATATTTAGACTCCATGAATCTGGAAACCAGAAAAAAAAATTGGGCAAGAAACTTAAAGATGCTACATAGCGCCACATATATCGTTGAAAATGATGAAGGGCATATAGTCGGTTTTGCCGCAGGTGGACCCGAACAAACGAATACACACCATTACTTTCAAGGCGAAGTGTATGCCATCTATCTGTTACAAGAGTATCAACGGCGAGGCATTGGTAAGAAACTGATTAAAGCTGTCGTTGAAGAACTTGTAAAAAAGCAACATGGCAATCTAATCATATGGGCGCTAAAGGATAATCCTTCAAGGGGATTTTATGAAGCACTTGGTGGCCGGATAATCACAGAGAAAACTATTAAAATGGCTGGTACCGAGATTGAGGAAGTTGGATATGGCTGGGATGACATACATGATATCCTGTTGAAATTGTAAAAAAACCACACAATCAGGAGGCATATTTCCACCATATATGGCCTCCTAACAGGATTCATTCTAAAAGAAAGTCTTCTTTCTCATTTCCAAAAAAATAAAGCCGGTGCAACGGTCTTGTCATGGTTACATATAACAATTTAATATCCAGCTCATTCTCCCGAAGAAACTTTTCCTCCAGAGATAATGCCACCACCACATCGAATTCAAGCCCTTTAGATTGATAGGAAGGGACTAACATGACTTTATGTTTCGGGATCATCCCTTCTTCATTTATTAAATGAAAATCATTGGAGAACTTACTCAATTCATCATTAGCGAGCTTACAATCTTTCATCGTTTTAGTAATGATTGCAAACGTTTTATACCCTTCTCTTTTTAACATGGAGATATGATCAATCAATTTCTTCTCCCAGCCATCTCTTTTAATAGAAATGAATTCAGGTTCTTTGCCATGACGGACCACCGGCTCAACCTCAGGAAAATCATAAGGTAATAATTGGAGGATCCGATTGGCTTGCTCCATAATTTCATTGGTTGTCCTATAACTTTTTTGTAGTTCTGTATAAGTCGCTCTTGGAAAAATGCAACGATGGACTTCATCCCATGTTTGAAGCCCTCTATATGAATGGATGCCTTGAGCAAGATCCCCCACAAGCGTGAACATATCCGTGTCAAAGGCTGTTTTCAGTGCTTGTAGCTGCATAAAACTATAATCCTGTGCCTCGTCAATGACCACATTTTTGGCTTTCTTGTCCTTATCTACACCAAAAAGCAATTCCTGTAAATATAATAAAGCACCCAAATCCTCAATTTCATAGCTTTTTTCCTTAAATAATTTCTGACTATACTCACATAATGCATGTGCATCCTCAAGGCCAATCTTACCGTTACTATATAAAACCATCCGATTCGGATCCTGATATAGCTCCTGATAATACTGAAGCAAACTTTTGTTTTTGAAGGGTTTAAAATAAGCACGAACAGAAGTCCGTATCGCTTTTTTCATCCGTTCAGTCCGTTCAATTTTTTTGTCGTGGCACTTTGTAACAAACTCCTTACGTTTCACCGGATCAATATTCTTGGCAAAGGCTTTATCAATTTTCGTTTGATAAAAGTCCGCTACTTGATCCAACATTTTTTTCTTTTTCATTTTCACTTCATTTTGCAAAATGACCTTTAACTTATCCAGTCGCCCATAAAGCGGCAAATACCAGTAATCTTCCTCTAATAATCTAATAAACTTCTTGGCTGAAAATAGGCGGTAATTATCACAATAAAAATCTTCAATTGGATGAAAGCTACCGAAAATATCTTTTACATAGCCATCCAAGATTGACTTAAATAAGGGAGAACCTTTTAAACCGGATATCCAGATAGCCACTTCAGTTTCTTCATTGCTCTCTTCCAATATACGGATCAATTTATTATCCTGTTTAAGATTCAAAGGCCGGTCAATCGCTACCTGAACATATTCTGCAAATGTAAACTGCTTTACTTTATCAACTCCCAGTTCCGGTAAAGCTTCAGATATGTAATCAATGAATACACGGCTCGGGGCTAGAATCATTAACTGGCGTGGATCAAATAAGTCTTTGTAGTGGTAAATAAAATATGAAATCCGGTGCAAAGCGATAGTCGTTTTTCCGCTACCCGCCGCCCCTTGAACAATGATGGGCTTATTTAAATCAGCACGAATGATTTTATTTTGCTCTTCCTGTATCGTCGTAATAATATCGGTCAAGCGATTGCTTGAACTTTTAGAAAGAGATTCTTGCAGTAATTCATCCGTCGTCGTTAAGTCAATATCCCTAACCGCTTCTAACTCACCAGCCTCAATCATCAGTTGCCGCTTTAACGTGATTTTCCCGCTAAATTTTTCTCCTTCAGCATGATATTCTACTTCACCAATACGGCCTTCATAATAAAGGTTGGCAATGGGGGACCTCCAATCAACAATGATTTGTTCTTGGCTTTCACGTTGATAGAGCGATGTTTTACCGAAATAAAGAATTTCTCCTTGTTCACCATCATTCCGGACAAAGTCCACCCTAGCAAAGTAAGGCTTGTTACTTGCTATTTTCAAGCTTTCCAATTCAGATTGGGACATTTCAAAAAAGTTAGCAGTGGTGAGTAATTGCGAATATAAACCTGACTCTGACCAATCCGCATCACCAAAAGCCTCCTGCATATTCTTCTGGAATTGATCCTTACTAGTTTCCGCAGTTTTGATGACTACTTCAATGTACCTTTTTGTGAAGTCCAGCCGTTCTTGTTCCCTTTCAAAATCGGGATGTCTCATCATTTCAGCCTTCCTCCTTCCTACACGTTAGAGATATAAAGATTACCGATGTCCTTGAAATGGACATCCATATTAACAAAATAATAATGTATTGACAAGACAAGATACCCCTTACTATTTTCCTTTTACCTATCTAAACAGGATACTCATTACTTAACTTTGAATAAAAAAACTATATATTCCAGATTAAAGGTTTGCTATACTATGTTGGCTTAGAAGGAAATATTGAACCAGTTCAGGAGGAAATTGTATTGAAGCTCTTTCAGGAATTCCAGAACAGAATATTTATTAATTATATATCAGGAAATATCATTGTCATATTTGGTATTGGAAGTTTTTTGATTTTCGACTCTATAAATATCTCATTAACAGATGGAATCCTTACTATAGGTACGGGAGCACTTTCCATTATCATTATGGTATGTAGTGAGTATTTTGTTTACCGCAAAGATGTTAGGCCGATCAGGGTAGCATTTGAACAAGATGCACCCAGCTTACATACCCTTCAGACAGCATACACGGCAGCTCAGAGATACCCTTTACTAGCAAGTAGGCGGACTTTATTCGTCCATTACTTTGGAGCAGTCATACCTGCTTTATCCATATCCATTTTTTTCATACTATCAGATCTGCTTAGTTCTGAATTTTGGGTCATATTAGGACTATTAGCTGGTATCCTTATGTCGGCCATGCACGCTTTATTCGATTTTTTCTTATCCATTAAAGCTATTCATCCTTTAAAGAACTCTTTAATGAATCAGGCAATCGCCCTTTACGGAAAGAGCGGTACGCTTAAAAGTCATGTATTTATAGGTATACAAGCTAAGTTATTAGTCTGTTGTTTATTTCTAACTTTATTTCCCTTCCTGCTATTCAGCATACTGATAACATTGAATTTAGGAGAGAAGGCATTCGCTTTTTGGAGTGAATTTTCCGTAACATCAAGTTTGTTTTTCTTATTTATCATTCTAATAGCTTTTGCCGGAGTCTATCTTTTGACGAAAGATATCCAAGCTCCTATTCAGACTCTCAAAACCGGTATTACATCTTTTACAAAAGGAGAACACAAATCTCTTGATAATACTTACACTGATGAATTCCATGACTTGATTAATGGCTTCAATCACTTGATGACTTCTGTAGAAAACCGAGATGAACAAAAGCAGAATCTACTCAATAATACTTATTCCATAATAGCTGCCATGATGGATGTACGTGATTCCTATACAGCAGGCCATTCGATACGAGTAGCCGAATATGCCATTCGAATTGGTGAAGAATTTGGACTGGATCCCATACAGGTCGACCTATTAAAAAAGTCTGCACTTCTTCATGACATCGGAAAAGTTGGGATTCCTGACATGGTTCTATTAAAAGAGGGACGGCTTACCGAAGAAGAATTTGCGGAAATCCAGAAACATCCTGGAGTAGGTGCAAAAATAATCGAACAATCCAACATGGATGAAGAATTATTGAAGCTGGTACCCGGTATCAAATACCATCATGAAAGATATGATGGCTTTGGTTATCCAGATGGTCTAGCAGGAGAAGAAATCCCTTTATTCGGTCGTATCATTGCCGTTGCTGATGCTTTTGATGCCATGACCTCTAACCGAACCTATCGATCTGGCATGACAGCAGAAAAAGCTTTACACATCCTTCAAGATGGTAGCGGGAGTCAGTGGGACCCAAATATCGTAGACTGTTTTATCCGACTACAAAGAAAAGAACTCGAACAACATGACCCAAATAAATTAGCGGAATAAGTATCCGTTTCAAAAGTTCTCCTTTTATCTATGTGGTTATCCCAATGTCTTACTTTTGTTACTTTTCCCTTAAATCAACCTAAAATATTTTTATTGTACCCCTCTTTCATGTTATAATTTTAAGGATATTGTCATTGGAGGAATGTAAATAAATGATTACAGTAAATAACGTTGGTTTACGCTACGGCGATCGTAAACTGTTTGAAGATGTTAATATAAAATTCACGCCTGGTAACTGTTATGGATTAATCGGAGCAAACGGAGCCGGTAAATCCACATTCTTAAAAATCCTTTCCGGAGAAATTGAAGCACAATCCGGTGATGTCCATATGGGTCCTGGCGAACGCCTTGCCGTTTTAAAACAAGATCACTTTGCATTTGAAGAAGAAGAGGTCCTTAAAGTCGTCATCATGGGTCATGAAAGATTATATGAAGTCATGCAAGAAAAAGACGCTATATACATGAAAGAGAACTTTACTGACGAAGACGGTATGAAAGCTGCCGAACTTGAAGGTGAATTCGCAGAACTTAACGGGTGGGAAGCAGAACCGGAAGCTTCCATCCTATTAAAAGGTCTTGGTATTTCTGAAGACCTTCACACAAAAAAAATGGCTGAACTAACTGGTGGAGACAAAGTGAAAGTGTTGCTTGCACAAGCTTTGTTTGGCAAGCCTGATGTTCTTTTACTTGATGAGCCTACCAACCACTTGGACTTAAAAGCGATTAAATGGTTAGAAGAGTTCCTGATTGGCTTTGAAAATACCGTAATTGTCGTTTCCCATGACCGTTACTTCCTTAACAAGGTATGTACACATATTGCGGATCTGGATTTCGGGAAAATCAAGATTTATATCGGGAACTATGACTTCTGGTATGAATCAAGCCAACTCGCTCTTAAATTAACACAAGACGCCAACAAGAAAAAAGAAGAAAAAATTAAAGAACTTCAAAGTTTCATTGCGCGGTTTAGTGCGAATGCTTCTAAATCGAGCCAAGCCACTTCCCGTAAGAAATTGTTGGATAAAATCAATCTAGATGACATTCAACCATCTTCTCGTCGCTATCCTTATGTAGGGTTTTCACCAGAACGCGAAATAGGAAATGACTTGTTACGTGTAGACGGAATCACAAAAACTATTGATGGCGTAACCGTATTGAATAATGTAAGTTTCATCATGAATAAAGAAGACAAAATCGCTTTTGTCGGTAAAGATGAAATTGCAAAAACTACCATGTTCAAAATTCTAGCTGGTGAAATGGAACCAGATAGCGGCACTTACAAATGGGGTGTCACCACTTCACAAGCATATTTCCCGAAAGACAACTCTGAATTCTTCGAGGGAGTCGATTTAACACTTGTGGATTGGTTGCGTCAATACTCCCCTAACGATCAAAGTGAAAGCTTCCTGCGTGGTTTCCTAGGAAGAATGTTATTCTCTGGTGATGAAGTAACGAAAAAAGCCAGCGTTCTTTCAGGTGGAGAAAAAGTCCGCTGCATGCTTTCTAAGATGATGCTAAGTGGTTCTAACGTTCTAATGCTTGATGAACCGACTAACCATCTTGATTTAGAATCCATCACGGCACTGAATAACGGATTGATCAACTTCAAAGGGGCCATGATTTTCTCTTCTCATGATCACCAGTTCATCGAAACAGTTGCGAACCGTATTATCGAACTAACGCCTAATGGGACTATCGACAAGCAAATGAGCTATGATGAGTACCTTGCAGATAGCAAATTACAAAAGCAAATCGCTGAAATGTATAAATAAATAGTAGAATATCAAAAAAAGCACACCTTTTTAGGATGTGCTTTCTTTGCATTATAAACCGAGTTAGAATTCAGGTAATTAATTATTGATCGGACAAGGAAAACCCAGACAGCCCTAATGCTACCCGTGCTTTACACGTAAACGCTCACGAATGATCTCAATTGCTTCATCTACATTTTTAGCCTGGATTGTGATTTTTCGATCATCAGGAAAATGGTCAGCAGTATGTTGATACATAGGATCATAGTAGTATTGAAGTAGTAGTGCGACTGCCGACGAGTAATTACCGGATTTCAAATCATTTTCTATTTGAGCAGCAATGGGAGTATGTATCCTTCTTTTAATCCTCAAAAAGGCTTCTAGACACTCCTGTTCATGATCCCAAGGTTGATAGTCCTCTAAAATATGTTGAACTCTCTCTTCAATAGGCAAATCGATGAATACCTGTATCCCTTGTTCCTTTTTTGCTAAGACGGAATCGGGAATAATAACTTTACCAATCCTTTTACTTTCTCCTTCAATAAGAACAAAAGGCGATTGCTGAACATTTTGGACGCTCTCGAAAAGTAATGAATCGAACTTTTTTTGATTGTTCGGTTCCAGACCGATTTGACCAAAAACGGACCCTCTATGATTGGCCATACCTTCGAAATCCAGAATGGGGTATCCATCTGCCCTAAGCCGATGCAGGATTGTCGTTTTTCCTGTCCCGGTAAATCCGTTCAATACATAGGCTTCGGGTTTCATGTCCAGTGTTTCTAGGTGATCTACCACCCAATTACGATAGTTACGATACCCTCCATCCAATCGAAGGGCTTTAATTCCCATTAAGGCTAAAACTGTGGCAGTAGTCCTGCTTCGCATGCCTCCACGCCAACAAAAAACGGCTTTTTTACCTTCTATTTTTGCAAACTCCTTTATAAACCCTGGTAATTTTACAGAAATAATTTCTAGGCCTCGCTCTTTAGCAGTCTGGGCACTCACTTGTTTATAAAGCGTTCCTACCTCTGCTCTTTCTTCATCATTAAAAAACGGTATATTTAAACTGCCAGGAATGGTGGCATCTTTATATTCAGATGGGGAACGTACATCAATTACGGTGAGTTCTTTCTTATCCTTTAAATCGAGCAATTCATCAACTGAAATATCTTGGAACACAATGTTTCCACCTTTCTGAATCTGTAAGAAAAACTTGAATATCTTCTAGCGTTCTAAAATGAGAATGGAAGAAATCAGCTATCGTCGATTTCTTCCAAAGCAATTTTTTCATTAGTTATAAGACAACAATGTGCCCTGGATTTTCTTCAGTTACTTCACCCACTATTGCAGCTTCCACCCCTGCATCTTGTAAATCAGATAATAACGCATCTGCTTCTACTCCTGCTACGGAAATCAATAGACCACCTGATGTAACGGCATCACATAAGATCCATTGATCTAGTTGATCCATTGTTTCTGGGAAAGTGACATCACCTTGAAGATGGGTGAAGTTATTTTTTGTTCCCCCCGGTACGGCACCAGTTTCAGCTAGCTCTTTAACCCTCGGCAAAATCGGAACTTGAGCATGATGAATACGAAGACCAGTATTACTTCCTTTTGACATTTCTGAAGCATGTCCTAATAGACCAAAACCAGTAACATCCGTACAAGCATGGACATCATAGGATTCCATCGTTTCTGAAGCTACCTTATTCAACGTAGACATTACTTTTGTTACACGAGCGATTTCTTCTTCTGTTAGAAGATCCCTCTTAATGGATGTGGTTAAAATGCCAACACCGATAGGTTTTGTCAAAATAAGTTTATCTCCAGGTTTCGCCCCAGCATTTGTACGGATCTTATCGGGATGAACAAGTCCTGTCACGGCAAGGCCGAATTTCGGCTCATTATCATCGATTGAATGTCCCCCGACAAGAGTGGCACCCGCTTCTTTTAACTTATCTCCCGCACCTCGTAAAATATCAGTCAAGACTTGCTTCTCCAATTTGGAGATTGGGAAGGCAACAATATTTAGGGCGGTTAGCGGTTTTCCCCCCATTGCGTAAATATCACTGATGGCATTGGCAGCCGCTACTTGTCCGAATGAATATGGATCATCAACGATGGGTGTGAAGAAATCAACGGTTTGAACAATCGCCAATTCATCATTTAAACGGTAAACCCCAGCATCATCACTTGTATCTAAACCAACTAATAAATTCGGGTTAGGAAGTGTAGGTGGTAAATCGCGTAAAACCTGAGCCAAGTCTGCTGGACCGATCTTACAGCCACAACCTCCTTTTGAGGATAATGATGTAAGCTTAACACTATTTGAATTTGTCATAATTAAATCAACCTTTCTTTTCGTCTTAATTATTATAAAACACAAAGTCAATAAATGCATAATTCGGGCTTAAATTTACGAAATTACTATTTCACAAAAATAAATTATAGATTAGTGGTATAATATATTGTCTTTTGAAATTTTTTTATTATATTGGGAGGTAACCATGTCACAGCTAAAACCTACACTTCATGAGCAACAATCGTCAAAGACTAAAGCATTTTGGTTTATCGTTTCATTTTTAGTAATCGCTATTGTAGGATTACTTTATATAAAATGGTGGCCCTATTATCAAAAAGGGATGCTAGCAGCAGATACACATTCCATTGGAACATCTATTTTGGGAGACCAGTCAAGCGCCACCCTATCATGGAAATCTGCCTGGGATTATGCACAGGTTTATTTCTTGTCCGTCTGGAAAGCGGCCATCCTAGGAATCCTGCTCAGCTCTTTGGTACAAGTCTTATTACCAACACAATGGCTTCTTAAATGGCTTGGGAAAACATCGTTCGGCAGCACATTCGTCGGCGGGCTAGCTTCGATCCCTGGTATGATGTGCACTTGTTGTTCAGCCCCAGTTGCTGTTGGACTACGCAAAAAAAATGTCTCAGTTGGTGCAGCTTTAGCATTTTGGATTGGAAATCCAACCATCAATCCAGCCACGCTTGTCTTTATGACATTTGTTTTATCATGGAAATTCACGTTAATTCGCCTATTTTTCGGCCTGATTCTAACTTTTGGAATAAGCTATTTAGCTAATCGTTTCGTTAAAGACAAACAACCGATTGATATAGACCAGATAATAACGGACAATGAACCCACTGGTAACTTTCTTTCTAGGTGGTTAAAAAGCTTAGGAAACATGGTTCTATTTATTGTTCCTGCATATGTTTTATCTGTATTGCTTATAGGGGCTGCCCGTGTTTGGCTATTCCCTCAAATAGATTCATCTGCAAACGGTCTAATTGCCATTATCATCTTTGCAATAGCGGGGATGCTTTTCGTTATACCAACTGCTGCTGAAATTCCAATTATACAGACGTTTATGTCTTTAGGACTTGGTGGAGGACCTGCTGCTGCCTTGCTACTAACATTACCAGCAATCAGTCTGCCATCTTTAATACTTGTCGCTAAGTCATTCCCTAAAAGAGTCCTATTCTTTGTTGTTGGTTCTGTAGTTATTCTTGGAATAGTGAGTGGATTGGTAGGAACGATTTTCTTATAAAAAATCGTAAAGTATCTTACGTATTCTATAGAAACGCAAACCTATAACAACTTTAACAAAATGGAAGAAGTAGCTTTAACCTTCATCTTTCATTTTGTTGGTATAGCTTTTTTCTACTTCTTTATGAAAAAAGAATCAAATCAAAAACCCACAGGGAAATTGAACTCTCTGTGGGTTTTCTTATGAGAAGTGTGCTCTACATTTTTATTTAATTTCCAGTAGTTCATATCTAATGGTCTTTTTATTAGATTCATCAACAGATTCTTTTAAGATTTGACCTACACCTTTTTCATAATAAGTTAAACTGTATTCTTTCGAATCAGCTTCAGTGGTTTTAACTTTTACAGCATTTTCAAAGGTGCCTGCTGCAGTTTTAACCGTTTCATTAACAGATACGATAGTAAAATCAAACGGCCCTACACTCCATTTTTTTCCTTCTTCAACGGGGTAGGCTAATATCTTGTCCTCACCATAAAACAAACCATACTGGTTTTCTTTTTCTAAATAAGTATCCGCTCCATACCATGTATCATATCCTTTTGATGTTCCAATAAAGCTTAGATCGAATATAAGGTCTTGCTTTTTCTTTGCTTTATACTCCTTAACCCTATATATTTTGTCCGTATCCTTTAGATAACTTGATTCTTTAGAAACCTTTGTCGTATCAGTTGCTTCTTCGGAATTATTCTTTGGATCAAATACTACCTTCGAAACAAAAAACATCAATATAACAATAATAATAAGTGAAAATGCAATCAATAACTTTACAGGTTTGTTCAACGGTATCTTCCTTTACTCTTGCCTTGTATTTTAAATCCTTTCAATCTTACCATAATAATATGATAGTGAGAAAGTAAATAACCTTTCCTAGCTTACCCAGAATATATATAGATCTTACAAAGCAATTTAATGTGCAGCAATGGTATATTATTTGATACCGATGTTTAATGTAGTCAAGATCGTATGCCTCAAACACATGCATAGCCTAAGGAAAATAAAGGTATATTGTTTAGTAAGGAGGGACTATAGTTGGAATCTAATTTCGTAAAACAAACTTTTGAAGAAGCAGGCTATCTTTCTTTATATGATAAATTCAGTTACCAATTTTACGTAACTGGATTATTTGAACCAGTAAGTCATCAAATCATTATTAAACGGTTTTTGGATTCATATAATTTCGATGAACACCATTCATTCTTTTTTGATGATTTTTCTTTTTTCTTTAAATGCTTTCATTATTCCCATCAAAAGAATGAGTACCTTTCATTTCTACAACCTGAATGGGATGAAAATATCTATTAAGATTAGGTCGGCTACCTCTTCGCGTTACATATCCTTCTACATAAGAGATAGTAAAGAGCCCATACGATCACTATATGGGCTCTTTCATATTGCCTATTGTTCCCCAACCATTTGTACGTGCTAGGGCTTTAAATAGTCTTTTCCAGCTCTTCTTTCCCTGTACCTGTCGTCGTGTTCATGTCTAGATTTTCTTGATTCACCGTGGACGGGTATATATTTCGTTTACCTGAAAAATTATTAAGTAAGTCTTTCACATCAATACCTGAAGATTCCTTTAAAGACTCTTGTAATGTGGACATTAAATTGGTCGCATAAGAGGTAACTTTGTTAGCACCTCCATTTACACCGTTTCCACCAGTATCAACAACCGTTATTTTATCAATATTACCCAATGGAGAAGCAATTTCTTTAGCATATTCCGGGAGCATTTTTAAAATCATATCCATCACGGCTGCTTGACCAAACTGTTCAAATGCCTCTGCAATCTTCTGTTTTGCTTCAGCCTCTGCTACCCCTTTTAAGCGGATGATATCAGCATCTGTCGTTCCCTGAGCCCTTTGTGCATCCGCTTTGGCAAGCCCATCCAAACGAATACGTTCCGCTTCGGCTTTTGCCATTGCTTCAATTTTATACTTATTGGCATCTGCTTCAGTAATCTGTTTCATCTTATTGGCAGAAGCAGCTTGCTCCACCGAATAACGGTCTGCATCCGCTTTTTTCTTCACTTCAGAGTCATATTGCTTTTCACGGCGGAGTATTTCTTTTTCTTCTATTTCAATTTGCTTTTGCCTTTCAATTATCCTTATCTGCATTTCCTGTTCCATAACATCCTGCTTCGATCTGGCTGTCTCAAGGTCATAAGCTTGGTCTGCACGTGCTTTAGCAATATCCTGCTCACGGCGAAATTCAGCGACCTTCAATTTATTGATTTTTTCGGCTTCTGCAATCTCTGTTGCTCTTTCGAGTTCAGCACGTTGAGCTTCTTTTGAGGCTTCGGCTCGTTTAATTCGAGTTTCTTTCTCAGCATCTGCGGTCGCAATGTCAGCATCCCTTTTCACTTGCGCAATTCTTGGTTTACCAAGTGAGTCAAGGTAGCCGTTTTTGTCCCGTACATCTTTTATTGTGAAAGAAACAATGATTAGCCCCATTTTCGCTAAATCTTGGGAAGCAACTCGCTGGACTTCTTGTGAAAATTTTTCACGATTCTTATAGATTTCCTCAACTGTCATTGAGCCAAGGATTGACCTTAAATGTCCTTCAAGCACTTCACGCGCCTCTTGTTCACGATCATCCTTGGACTTACCAAGAAATTGCTCAGCTGCCGTCGCAATATCCGTTATGGAACTCCCAATTTTAATAATGGAAACACCATCTGCCATCACTGGTACACCTTGTTCTGTATATACTTCGGGGGTTGATACCTCTAGCTTACTCGAAAGCAGGCTCAACGGTTCTGCTTGCTGAAAGACTGGCAGAACAAATGCACCACCACCCCGGACAATTTTAATCTTATTACCTGATTCATCGGAATGTACGTTTTTATTTCCCAAGTAACTACCAGTGATAATTAATGCTTCATCCGGACCAGCCGTGCGGTATTTCGTAACAAAGACAGCAATAAGTGCAATAAGTAAAAATGCAACAATAGCAACAACGATCCATATTAAACTTGTCATAAAATATTCCCTCCCTATTCTTTTTTAATTATTATGGGGGATGACATAAACAACCCCATTTTTCACCTCTATTATTAAAACCTTAGTTTCTGAAGCAATTGATTCATTTTTGTAACTTGCTGCGGTCTTTGAAATACTTCCGCTAGTACTCTCAATCAACACTTCTCCAAACCCGTCTACTGGGACTGTTGTTAAGACCCTCGCAACCCTTCCCCTTAAGTCATCATCATGAAAGGCTAAACTGGCCTCCGCCATTGAAATGGGTATCAAAACAAACACATTCAATAAAATAACAATAACTAATGAAATAAAAAAAGAGAGAATAGCAATTATTCCGGCCTGGAGACCTGTAACCGATTCAAACAAAAAACCACTTGCAAAAAATATCGTAAAAAAACTAAAAATAAGAGTCGGATTAAGTAGATCCGGAAGTTCTAATCCGGAAAATACATCATTAAACAAAATAATTAAAAATGTCAGTCCTCCAGAGACAATTAACCCATATAAATATACAGTTTCTAATGGAACCCCATATAACTCCATATTTTCATCCTTCACATTAAGATTTCTTCCGTAGAACGACTTGCTTTAGTTCACCATCCTATATCTCCTCTCTTCTTGTCATTCAACCCTTATCTTTAATTACCATTAAATACGTATATAACCAGATAAAGTTTCACATTTATATAAAAACATTCTAATGAGGCAATTTCAGTCACATTTCATCAAATTCAAATTAAATAAAAGATGTTGACAGCATTAACATCCTATAATAAAATTTTATATGTTAACCATTACTTAAATTTAGTTTACATTAAGAGGAGGAAATGATTTGAATCATAATCATGAAAAATTAAGAATGATGATAATCACAGCTTTATTTGCAGCTATAATCGGCATTCTATCTCAAATTACCATTCCACTTCCGCTGGTCCCGATTACGGGACAAACATTAGCAGTCGGACTTGCCGCTACCATCCTTGGTTCTCGTTATGGCACTTACTCTGTGATTTTGTACTTGTTTATTGGAGCTTCCGGTATACCTGTTTTTGCAGAAATGTCTGGAGGGCTTGCAAAGATTTTCGGTCCCACGGGTGGCTATTTGTTATCATATATTCCTACAGTTTTCATTACTGGCTTGATATTAGAAAAAACTCGTTTTACACTTCCATTTGCTTTTCTAGCAAATTTCATTGGAATGATGATTACTCTGATCATCGGAACTATATGGTTGAAATATATGGCTTCGTTAAGTTGGACAGCTGCCCTTGCTAGTGGATTTGCTCCATTTGTAATCGTAGGAATTCTTAAAGCCCTACTTGCCTCTTGGTTGGGGGTTTCTATCAGAGCAAGGCTTGCTTCGGCGAAAATGCTTCCAAAGAAAAACATTTCCATATCCTAATATACAAAAAAGGACAGGAAGGATACCCTTTAGAGGTATTATACCTGTCTTTTTAGCTAATTAAGGGAATTGGTATCATATCTAAAATAATATAAACACGTATAAAAAAAGACTCTTTTCTGAAAAAGAATCTTTTTTTATACGTATTTATTACGGTCCTATCCCCATAAGTCCGAATTTAAATAACATAGTAATAGTATGATAAACCCCTTTGTTTACCCCCATTATTTTACTACAACTTTCTAGATTTGGCAACTCGAGAAATAAAAAATCGAGGTAGGATTCCCAATTAAATTTATTTATTGACTACTTTATATACCTTTGTTTTTCCATCACTATAAGTTACTTCCAACTCGAATTCTTCATAACCTTCTTTTAAGTCGAATGCCTTGGTTACCTCTTGTACAACCTCGTCATCCTTCGAATCCTGTGTGAACTCCAGCTTTTCTAAGATCGGTGTCAATTCTTCCATCGCTTCATCACCTTTAACTTCATGTTTATTAAGTTCATCTTCAATAGAAGCCTCGGTTTTCGCGCCCATGGTATCATATTCTGCTTCATAATCATTATTTTTTCCTTCGTAGTCTACCTCTAGATTAAACGCTTTAAAAGTGAATGGTGATTTTTCGTTATCCGTTCCTTTTTCAGGATTAGTTTCCGCTTGATTTTCATTATCTTCAGCTGGCGGATTCTTTACTTCGTCATCATCTCCACATCCAGTCAATATGATCATGGCAGCAAATGGAACAGATAGTATTTTCAAATATTTTTTCATGTAAATTCCTCCTTTGTTTCTTTCCTTATCTTTTACCTAAAAGACAACATTTAAAACACGGATATTTCCATAAAAAAAAATCCCTCCAGTTAGAGAGGGATGATATAAAACAAAACTACAAAAAAATGTGCCACAGAACCTGCAAGCACGAAGAGGTGCCATACGGCATGATGAAACGGAAATCCGCGCCAGACATAAAAGATGGCTCCGAAAGTATAAAGTAGACCTCCGGCTAAAAGCAAATGAATCCCCGGATCAGGCATGGCAGCAGTTAACGGCCCCCATGCAAAGACAATCATCCAACCCATAGCGATATATAAAATCGTAGAAAGATAAAGAAACTTTTTAACAAAGAAGGCCTTGAAAATAACCCCCATCACGGCCACGCCCCATACCACGCCTAATAGTGTCCATCCTAATGTTCCCTGTATGACGAGAAGCATGATTGGTGTGTATGATCCTGCAATAAAAATATAAATGGCTGAATGGTCAAAAATTTCAAATAGGTCCTTCGCTTTTCCTTCAGGAAAGCTATGTACTAATGTAGAAGCTACATATAAAAGGAGCATGGAAATGCCATAGATAATTGAAATCAGCATCAACGAAGCAGATTCTTGCCGAGCTGAGAATATGATTAAGATTACAAGAGCCGCAATACTTAATAAGGCGCCAAGACCATGTGTTATTGCATTGAATACTTCTTCTTTTTTTGTATAAGTGTGTGTATTAGCCATAATACAACTCCTAAGCATTCTCCATTTTTAAATTTCTTATCAATTATATCTTAGTTCTGCACAGCATTAAAGAATGTTTTTTAACACTCGCCTTTTACATTTAGAATTCAAAAAGCCTGACCGTCATTTTGACGGTCAGGACTAAACAATCAAATGGCAAAATGGTGACCACCGATAATTTTAATTACCTCTAACTTTTTCATCCAAACACTGTCAGATATACTTGGATTCCAAAAGTACAGAGCATCATTTGTGTAGCCATGTATCGCTATCGCTTCGTTTACAGCTCGCACTGCATCCTTGCCTGCTGCTTTGTTAATGCTACCATCATCAACAGGGGAGAATTGATTTTTTTGATAAATCACTTCCCGGACCGTTTCAGGAAATTCGTCACTATCAAGACGGTTTAAAACGACTCCTGCAACTTCTACCTTTCCACGATATGATTCACCTTTTGCTTCAGCATGAACCAGTCTAGCTAATAGTTCTTTATCGGTTTCGTTCATGTATTGTGGGATAATTAACGTTTTGCCGACTTCAGCAACATTATTCTTGTTATTATTGACCTCTTTTAACGTTTTAATTGGAACTCCGTGTTGCTTAGCAATATCCCATATCGATTCACCTTGCTCAATGACATGTTCTTTAGCACCATTCGAAGCCTTACTTGTAGTTCCCCAAGGAAATGCCATACCAAGTATGATGACGCTAAGAGTTATTATCATCGGTAACAATACTGATAATTTCATTCTTTACCTCCTCGTTAAGCACTTACCTAGAATAACAGAATCAAAATCAGAAAACAGCGCCAAATTATTCCCAAGGAAATCCAGAGATATTTTTACATTTTCTATAGGACGCTTGCAATAAAAAATTAGATCGGACCGATTATAATTCCTTGGCCTCCCATTCTTCACGCAATATTCCCATTTTTAAGGAATCGTAATAGTTCCCCTTATAAAAAATACACTTCCTCATTCTTCCTTCGAGCTGCATACCTACTTTTTTAGCGACTGCCATCATTCGCTCGTTTCCCGACCATGTAGTCAGTCCGACCCTCTCTATTTCTAAGTGTTTAAATAAATAAGGTATAAACAGGTTAATGGCCTCCGTACCATATCCCCCATTCCAATAATTAGGTTCATATATGGTAATGCCCAACTCTAGCCATCTTGCTGATTCGTGTTCCCAATAGTACACAATCGTACCAATTATTTGATGGTCCTTTTCTATCACTAACTCAGAGAAGACACCTAATTTTTCATCGTATCTCCGGATTTTCTCCTCATTGGTGGTATATGTAGGGAAGTCCATTATTTCATTAAATAAATAGGGTGTATCCCATTCTCTCCAAACAGGATTTTCTTCCCCATACTTTAAACTCCAAAGGATCTTTAAATCTTCCTGCTTAACATTCCTTAATCGTACTTTCTCACCCTTAATTAAAATATCTCTCAATTGTTTTCCCCCTGCATATCCTAATCTTGCTCAACCAACAATTTAATAAAGTATTGACGCTCTCTAGGACCATCAAATTCACAGAAATATACTCCCTGCCATCTACCCAGAACCAAACTTCCTTTGTGGATAGGAATCTGTTGGGAAGACCCAACGGTGCTAGATTTCAAATGAGCTGCCGTATTCCCCTCCATATGCAAATCAAGTGTATGATTCCAAGGATAGAGCTCGTCCAGTCTCCTAAGCATATCCTTTTTGACATCTGGATCTGCATTTTCGTTAATCGTGATCCCTGCAGTAGTATGTGGACAATAAACAAGAGCTATCCCTTCTTGTATTCCCGCTTCCAAAATATATTTCTGTACTTCTGTTGTTATATCTATCATATCATCTCTTTTTATTGTTCTTATTGCACTTTTCTTCAACAAGGTCATGTCACTCCTTTTTTCCTTTTTATATTCTTCTACCCATTATGAAAGAAAAACATGCTTTATTCCATTGACATTAAGTTCCCTTTGCACAATCAACTAGTATACTTGGGTGGCATAGAAAAAGCGGATTCAATGATTCTTGAATCCGCTTTTTAACGTAATGCCTTAATTCAGTTTCTTTTTCCAAAAGCCTAATATCACGGCACTGATAAGGGAACCTATGATAATGGCCAATAAATAAAGAAATGGATGATTAACTAAAGGAATTACGAATACTCCACCATGTGGTGCAGGTAACGTGACATGAAACGCCATCGTTAAAGCACCCGCAGAAGCTGCACCGATTACACTGCTGATAATAACCCTGAATGGATCGGCTGCGGCAAAAGGAATCGCTCCTTCCGTAATGAAAAAAGCCCCCATAAAGTAATTCGTAAGTCCGGATTTTCTTTCTGTATCGGTAAATTTATGTTTAAAGAAAGTCGTCGCGAATGCAATTGCAAGCGGTGGGACCATACCACCTGCCATAACCGCTGCATGAGGCCCAAAGCTCTGTGCTTCGATAGCCGCAATTCCGAAAGTAAATGCGGCTTTATTGATTGGTCCACCCATATCAACAGCCATCATCCCTGCAAGAATCACCCCTAAAACAATGGCGTTCGTACCTGATAAGCCCTGAAGCCAATCCGATAATCCCAGATTTATTGCAGTAACTGGTTCATTAATCACAAACAACATGATTAAACCTGTAATTAGCATGCCGAACAATGGATAAAGTAATACCGGTTTAATTCCCTCTAAAGCTTGTGGCAAATAAGAGAATATTTTCTTCAATCCTAGAACAACGTAGCCTGCAAGGAAACCGGCAATCAGGCCACCAATGAAGCCAGCGTTGGCCTGTGCGGCCAACAGCCCTCCGACCATACCGGGAGCAAATCCGGGACGATCTGCAATGCTTGAGGCAATGAACCCTGCCAGGACGGGGACGAGAAAGAAAAAGGCGCCGCTAGTCCCTCCACCAATATCACTTAGCGCTTTGGCAATCGGATTATATTCAGGGCTTGTCGGATCGGATGCCTCTATTCCAAAAAAGAAAGATAGTGCGATTAAGATCCCACCACCAACAACGAAGGGTAGCATATTACTTACACCGTTCATTAGGTGCTTATAAATTTCGAGCCTTCTTTTCGGTGAGGGTTCATCTTTTCTACCATCTACTTTAGAGCCTTTGTAAATGGGTGCATCTTGATTGATAGCACGTCTAAGTAGCTCTTCTGGCTTCCTTAGTCCTTGGGCAACGGGAACGATGATAACCCGCTTACCATCAAATCGATCCATCTCGACTTGTTTATCCGCCGCAACGATGATGGCATCCGCATCGGCAATTTCCTCTGCAGTCAACCCGTTTTTTACTCCTGTCGATCCATTCGTTTCCACTTTGAAATCAAGGCCCATTTCCTTTGCCTTAGCTTTTAAGGCATCAGCTGCCATATACGTGTGAGCGATTCCCGTTGGACAGGAAGTTACTGCCAATACCTTTGCGATACCATTTGTACCCTTTATCTGTTCTTCATTTTCTTCTCTTTCTTCTTGATCTGCTTCTTGTTCTTTTTGGTCAATAATTTCTAGTATTTCTTTATCGGAAGTCGCAGATATTAATCGTGACCTGAAGTGAGCATCCATTAACAATGAAGATAGACGAGAAAGTGTTTCTAAGTGATCAGTATTCGCCCCTTCGCTTGCTGCAATCATAAAGAATAAATGGGCGGGCTGACCATCAAGCGATTCATAATTAATTCCTGAAACCGATTTACCGAAACAAATGGCCGGTGTTTTAACCGCACTCGTTTTTGCATGTGGGATGGCAATGCCCTCACCTATCCCCGTGGTACTTTGTTCTTCACGTTTCAAAATGGCGGACTTGAAATCAGCTTCATCATATAAACGACCGGATTGCGCTAACTTCCCCGCAAGTTCGTCAATAACAGATTGCTTTGTCTCACTTTGTAAATCGATTATGATTGTATCCAATTTTAACAAATCTGTAATTTTCATTGAGTTATCCCCCTTTAATCTCGCTGATTTCAATTTGTGGCAACAATTCCTCAATTAATTCCCTCGTACATAGGTCGGATGAAAAGGCTGTCGCACTACCTGAAGCAACACTATAACGAAAAGAGGTATAAACACTGTCCGTCTTTTCAAACATTCCGATGAATCCCGCTACCATGGAATCCCCAGCACCCACTGAGTTGATAACCCTTCCTTTAGGTACATTTGCAACATATGATTTTTCTCTTGTGCAAAGCACAGCGCCATCCCCTGCCATCGATACGATTACATTTTGCGCACCGGCTTCCACCAATTTCATGCCATATTTGCTTGCATCTTGGACATTTTTAATTTCAGTCGAAAAGAGCTGTGCCAATTCGTGATGGTTGGGTTTGATCAGAAATGGTTGATACTGAACGACATCCAGAAGTACTTTCCCGCTTGTATCAACCACCACATTAACATCCTTCGCCGAACACATTTTCATCATCGTTACGTATGCATCATTGGGAAGACTTGTTGGGATGCTCCCGGATAAAACAAGCATATCATTCGTTTGAAGATCACTGATTAAGCTAAGTAGTTGCTGATAACTTTCTTTAGTTATTTCAGGTCCTTGACTATTTATTTCCGTCTCGAATTCTGTTTTTAACTTAATATTGATCCTGGTATCTCCATTTATTTTTGTAAAATTCGTATAAATCTCCTCGGTGTTTAAACATGCTTTTACGAACTCTCCAGTTTGTCCTCCTATAAAACCTAAAGCAGTTGTATCATTTCCTATCCTTTTCAATACCCTCGAAACGTTAATTCCTTTACCTCCAGGATATTTCTTATCCAAGCTTGTTCTGTTCACCGAGCCAATCTGGAAATTCTCCACCTCTACCAGGTAATCTATAGAAGGATTGAGTGTTACTGTATATATCATTAAATCGTCACGACCTTTATTTTCGGATTTTTTAAGAGCTGTTCAACAGCTTCCTCGTTATTATTGTCCGTGAGTACAATGGTTCCGCTTACATCTGCGACTTTAGCAAAAGTGACTTCATTCAATTTTGAACTATCGGCAAGCACATAGGTATCACTGGATAAACTAATTGCCATCTTCTTCAACAGTGCTTCTTCAGGATCTGGAGTTGTCAAACCTAATTCAGGATGGATACCATTCATCCCCAAAAAGCATTTATCGAATCGGTAATTATTTAAAAACTGTACCGCTTTACTGCCAACAACCGCATTCGTGGAAAATTTAATGGACCCACCTACTATTAAGGTGTTTATTTCTAGTTCCATCAATTTTTGAATATGCATGAGGCCATTCGTTAAAACGGTTACATTCTTATCCTTTAAGTAAGGAATCATTTCAAAGGTGGTTGTGCCTGCATCTAGATAAATACAGTCATCATTTTCAATAAAAGATGAAGCCAACCTTGCTATGAGTTTTTTTTCGGATATTGCTTTATTTTTCTTTTCCATAATTGTGGGTTCCATGCCTTTTCTTTGGAGCAAAGAAGCTCCACCATGAACACGTTTTAAATAGTTTAATTCCTCAAGTAGAACTAGATCCCGCCGAATGGTAGATTCTGAGGCTTGCAAATGATCGACTAGCTCCTGCAATTTTACTATCCCTTGTTGCTTAAGCAACGAGAGGATAATTTCATGCCTTTCCGTTGTCAACAATGACCTCACCCCCAATATATTACCATTATCATATCTTGATTTGTCAGATTAATCAATCAAAATCATTCATTTAATTTCAAAATCATTCAATAATTTTAAAAAACATTCATTATTATTAAAAAAGGGTATATTTGCTAATAATAGTAAAAAGAACGTATCCGTATCCTTCAATTTCGCAAAAAAACCTCTGCCCAGATGACAGAGGTTTCTTTAAATATATTATGCTATTAGTTTTGTAATAAAAGTTGTTCCGGATCTTCTAGCATTTCTTTGATTGCCACTAGGAAACCAACAGCTTCTTTTCCATCCACGATACGGTGATCATAAGATAATGCAAGATACATCATCGGTCTGTTTTCGATTTGATCTCCAACAGCGACAGGACGAGTCTTGATTGTATGCATTCCTAGGATACCAACTTGTGGAGCATTTAAGATTGGCGTTGATAATAGTGAACCGAATGTACCACCATTTGTAATAGTGAAGGTACCACCAGATAAATCTGAAAGCCCTAATTTATTGTTACGTGCTTTAACCGCTAAGTCAGAAATATTCTGCTCAATTTCTGCGAAGCTTTTACGGTCAGCATCTCTAACAACTGGAACTACTAGGCCTTCGTCAGTGGATACAGCTACACCGATATCATAGAAGTTCTTTTTAAGAATATGATCGCCTTTGATTTCAGCATTCAATAAAGGATACTTTTTCAATGCCCCAATGACCGCTTTTGTAAAGAATGACATGAATCCAAGTTTAACATCATTAGCTTTAACGAAAGAGTCTTTGTGACGGCTACGCAATTCCATAACTGCTGAAAGATCGACTTCATTGAAAGTTGTCAGCATTGCAGCTTCAGACTGAACTTGAACTAAACGCTTTGCAATGGTTTGACGACGGCGTGTCATTTTCACAACTTCAATACGGTCATCATTCACTTCAACAGGAGCTGCGGCTTGTTTAGTAGCCACAGGAGCTTTTGGTGCTGCCACAGGTGCATTACTTGCAGCTTCGACATCTTGTACACGTACACGTCCAAGAGGGTCAGCAACTGGTATTTGAGTCAAGTCAATTCCTTTTTCACGAGCTAATTTTCTTGCAGCTGGTGAAGCAATAACTTGTTGAGTTGACGGCGCTTCTTTCGTTTCCGCTTTTGGAGCCTCTTTAGCAGGAGCCGCTTGTTCCACTTTAGCTGGTTCTGCTTTAACTTCTTCAGCTTTTGGTGCTGCTTTAGCAGGTGTTGAAGCTGCCGAACCGTTTTCGTCCACGACTGCGATAGTTTGTCCAACCTGAACAGTGTCGCCTTCTTCTGCTAATAGTTCAGTAAGAGTTCCTGTGTAATCAGAGATGATTTCAACGTTTACTTTGTCTGTTTCCAGTTCAAGGACATAATCACCCTTTTCAACGTGGTCACCAGGTTGTTTTAACCATTGCGCAATAGATCCCTCAGAAATTGATTCTGCTAATTCAGGCACTTTTACTTCAGCCATTTTATTTATCCCCCTCATTATTGCGTGTAATCGCTTGACTCATAATCCGTTGTTGTTCATTTTTATGGACAAGTGGATCTCCCTCAGCCGGGCTTGATCTACGTTTTCTGCCGATATACGTTACAGAAAGGTTTTTAGGTGCAGCCGCATTCAAGCGAGGTTCAACAAATGTCCAAGCCCCCATGTTTTTCGGTTCTTCTTGAGCCCAGTAGATTTCTTTAAGATTCGTATATTTTTTCATTGCTTTCTGTATACCAGTGAACGGGAATGGATAAATCTCCTCGATACTGATAATTTGCAACCAATCCATGTTTGGCTCTGAAGCTACTTTGTCACGAAGTTCCACAACTAATTTACCGCTAGCAAACACAATACGCTCAACCGCTTTAGGTTTGTTTCCTAGAGTTTTAGTTTCAATGAATGATTCAAAGCTTCCATTGCTAAATTCTTCAGCAGTGGATGCCATCACTTGATTACGAAGCAGACTCTTAGGAGTCGTGATGACAAGCGGACGAACTTGTTCTTGATCCAAAATCTTAGCTTGTCTTCTAAGAATATGGAAATACTGAGCTGCAGAACTTAAGTTAGCGACTGTCCAGTTATTTTCAGCGGCTGATTGAAGGAACCGTTCTAGACGTGCACTAGAATGTTCTGGTCCTTGACCTTCATATCCGTGTGGAAGCAGCATAACTAGTCCAGATTTTTGACCCCATTTTGCACGGCCCGCCGCGATAAATTGGTCAAAAATTACTTGTGCTGTGTTGGCGAAGTCACCGAATTGGCCTTCCCATAGGACAAGTGTTTCTGGAGCAAATACATTATAACCATATTCATATGCTAGTACTGCTGTTTCAGTTAGCGGACTGTTATGAACAGCGAATGAAGCTTTGGCGGCTTCAAGCGTATGAAGTGGTGAATATGTTTTGCCGTTAACGCTGTCATGAAGCATAATATTACGTTGCGCGAATGTACCACGCTCAGAATCCTGACCAGTTAAACGAATTGGTGTTCCATCATGTAGAATGGTTGCGAATGCAAGCGTCTCTGCATGGGCCCAGTCAATTTTACCGTTATCACCAAACGAATCTAAACGACGGGATAAGATTTTACCTAATTTTTTATTAGGCGTAAATCCTTCAGGCCATTTAACTAGTTGTTCATTGATTGAAACAAGTTCTTCCTTTGATACAGCTGTATCAATTGTCGGGATTCCTTTTTCAATGACACCAGGAGGATTAACCTCTTTAGAAGCTTCCGGTTTGTTACCAGAGATTTTTGAATATGCTTCAGCAAGCTTAGTATCCACTTGCATAGCCATTTCTTTCACTTCATCTTGTGTGAATTCTCCTGATTCTACTAGTTGTTTCCCATAGATTTCTTTAACCGTCGGATGCTTATGAATCAAGGCATACATTTCAGGTTGTGTAACTAATGGCTCATCCATTTCGTTATGACCGAAACGTCTGTAACCGATTAAATCAATCAAGAAATCTTTCTTGTATTTTTCACGATATTGGATAGCTAGATTTACGGCAGCCATACATGCTTCGGGATCATCAGCATTGACATGAACGATAGGTACTTCAAATCCTTTAGCTAGATCACTTGCATATCTAGTTGAACGTGAATCTTCACTCTCGGTAGTAAAACCAATCGTGTTATTTGCGATGATGTGAATGGCCCCACCAACTTGATACCCGCGTAGGCGGCTTAAGTTAAATGTTTCAGGTACAATTCCTTCACCTGGGAACGCAGCATCACCATGAATAAGAATTGCTAGAGATTTAGCAATATCTTGCACCGGGAAGCCTTTTTCTGTACGGTCTTCTTGAGCCGCACGAGAGTATCCTTCCACGATTGGACCAACAACTTCCAAGTGACTTGGGTTATTGGCAAGCGTTATTCTTGCTTTTTGGATATTTTCTTTTGTAATCTGTTTATCCAAACCTAAATGGTATTTAACGTCACCTGTCCAGCCATAATTAATGCCTGTTGAACCCTCAGATGGGACTAAATCCTTATTAGGAGAATGTTGGAATTCCGAGAAAATCACTTCGTAGGGCTTTCCTAGGACATGTGCAAGTACATTTAGACGTCCACGGTGAGCCATTGCAATATTCACATTGCTCGTACCATTTTGAACAGTTTGGGAAATCATTTCATCTAATACCGGAACCAATGCATCTAAACCTTCAATAGAGAAACGTTTTTGCCCGACAAAAGTACGATGTAGGAATTTCTCAAAACCTTCAACCTCATTAAGCCGTTTTAACAATAACGCTTTTTTCTCCTTTGAAACGACAGGGAACATATTTCCGGATTCGACCATATCAGTAAGCCATTGCTTTTCATCCAAGTCATTAACATGGTGAAATCCAAAGGCTATAGTTTTTGTATAAAGTTGTTTTAGATATTGAACAGCTTCGTATCCATCTTTTATATCTTCAGGTGCTTTTGCACATATAAGATCAGCCGGTATTTTTCTTAAATCTTCTACCGTCAAACCATACTTTTCAAAATGAATTTGTTCTGTATCTGGTTTTTCTTCTACTAATGGATAAATGCTAGAAGCAAGATGTCCATATGCTCTAATGTTTTCTGACAGTTTTACTGCAGACATAATTTTCTTCATTGAAAGAACGTCACCAGCTAGTGGTGCACTTTCCATTACAGTTCCTGCCTCAACGTCAAATGACGGAGGACCTGAAACCTCAAAAAAGTTTTTCAGTTCCGGATCAACTTCCTCCGGATTAACTTGAAATAAATCGTATTGCTCCATGACATATCCAAGGTTTGGACCAGAAAAAGATTTCCATGGGTCGTAAGCCTTAGCATCCTTGATGGTCATTTTGTAAACCCCCAAATTTCTCTCATAATTTCGTTTTATCCATCCCCAAATTTCTTTCTTCTAACATTTCCCCAAATAGATAATTTATAATAAATAACTTGGTCATTGAATAATAAAATTTTAAAGGATAAAACGTTTTCAGATGTTATATTAACATGTTTTTGTCGAAATATCCAAAGGTTAAACTACTTTATGCACCCTTTTTCAAACTATTTTTCTGTTTGGTTCGTCTTATTTCGTCTTAAATAGTCTTTTTATCTTTTTAAAGCCTCTTTTTTCTAAAAAAAGATTTTTCTATTTTCGCATATTAATTCATTCGACTAAGAATTCGCCCACTTGGACCCCTTCCAATCAAGCAAACTCCCAAGCTGTCAAACTTAAGTTTCCATACTGAAAAGTACGGTGCAAAAACTTCGGAGCTTTATTGGAATCTCCTGCTCCCATTGCAATGATCAACGGTATCAAGTGACCTTTAGAAGGAACCGCCTCTGAACTATACGGCCCCATTTGTTCATAGTTAAACAATGTTTCTATGTCCCATTTCATAATCTGTTCTTCCACCCAATTTTCAAAACGGATGGCCCATCCTTCCGCAACAAGTAGATCTGGTTGGATCTGGTTAAAATTATGTACAAGCCCACCGCTTCCAATGATAAGCACGTTATTTCGCTTGAGGCCACCCAGCATTTTTCCAATTTCATACTGTTTTTCAAACGGGAGCTCTGTACTGATGGATAATGAAACGATTGGTATATCCGCTTTCGGGTACATGAGGTGCAAAGGTCCCCAAGATCCGTGATCGAGAGGCCTCCTTTCATCTAATTCCCCCCATACACCCACTCGTGACAACAAGGTCAGTATTTTATCCGACAGTTCCAAGCTTCCGGAAGCAGGATAAGTTACCTGAAAAATCTCTTCAGGTAAATCAAAGTAATCATAAATGACTTCATGCTTCTTAACCGCTGATACCAACTGCTCCTTACTTTCCCAATGGGCTGACAGAATGACTATAGCTGTTGGCTTTTCAATTTCTTTTATATAACCTTTTAAAAACTCCGTGTAACTGTTTTCTTGCAAGGCAAGTAATGGCGTTCCATGTGATAAAAACAACGAGGGCATCATAAAAACATTAAATCCTTTCCAAACTGTAATCAAATTCAAATCCTTTTACCTTAATTTACTATAGATAGGCCTTCCTTTCACTAATTAAATTGAACCTTTGGAGTTGTTTCATCTATGGTATCAAAGATATAGCCTTCTTTTTTTAGGATTTCGATTATCCTCGGCAAAGCTTTAACCGTATTTTTCATACTGTTGATATCATGTAAGAGGATATTAACATGATGTTGATCCTTTAGGCCTTTTTGTACCGAAGTGATGATTTGATGTTCACTTATCGTAGGACTAATTCCATCAGTTGAATCGATATTCCAATCTGAGTAAATATATCCTTTATCGGTTAATTGTTGGAGGATTCCATTTATAATTGGTTTTGTGCTTGCTTGTTGTCTAAGTCTATTTCGAGAGCCACCAGGAAGACGGACAATCTTGCTCTTTATTCCATAATCCTTTTCTAACATCGTTTCCAGACGATTTAAATCTTTAAAAAAGCTTTCCGTTGAACGATAGACGATGCCATAGTCATGTGTATAGGAATGTAAGGCGATTTCATGGCCTCGGGAAATCATTTCTTCATAGCATTTTTTAGCATACGGTTCTTCATTTCCTTTAACAAAAAAAGTCGCTTTTATTTGATAACGATCCAAGATGTCCAGGATATCCATTGTATTCGTAGATGGACCATCATCGAAAGTTAAATAGGCGATCTTCAGATTTTCTTTACTTTTCACGAGTGGTGTCATTTCTTCAGGAACCACTGCTTGTACTTGAACTGGACGTTCTACACTCAAAATTATGGAACAACCTAATACAATCAAGATTAATTTCAATAATTTCCTCATGGAAATCTCCCCTTACTTTTTACCATTAAGATGTACCAATGCAGGGGTTTCATTCAAAAAAATTGATTCGCAATGGGTTATAAACAGTTTTTTTGATATCAACATGAAGTTTTAAAAAGCTACATGAATTGGTAGAGCCAGCACTTCAAATTGAATTGCCAAACGCAATAAGACAGCGATTAGAAAAACCGCTGTCTTATTATTTAATGAATTATCTATCCACATTAAAGTATCTTGCTTCAGGATGCGCAAACACTATAGCCGAAACCGATGCTTCCGGTTCCATCATGAAACCTTCAGTCAACTCCACTCCAATATCTTGTGGATGGAGGAGGCGGAAGAGCTTTTCCTGGTCTTCCAGGTTAGGGCATGCCGGATAACCAAAAGAAAATCTTTGTCCCGTATACTTGGCCGCAAACCTCTCTTTCATCGTCATATCGATGGAGTCGCTGATTCCCAAATCGTCACGCATCAATTGGTGAATTCTTTCAGCAAACCCTTCAGCGGTTTCAAGAGCAAGCGATTGGAGGGCATGATTTTTCAAGAAATCTCCCTTCTTCTTGAATTTTTCTGCCCATTTTCTGATTCCTCTTCCTGCTGTAACCAAGAAAAAACCCACATAATCCATTTCTCCTGAAGAGATAGGCTTCGCAAAGTCCGCCAAACAAAGATGTGGACTTGAATCCTGCCTTGGAAAATCAAAAGTTTCCAATATTTCTCGATGATTATCAGGATTGTATATCACTAATTTGTCTCCATCGCTTTGAGCGGGGAAAAATTGATAAACGGCATTTAATCCATAATCAGGTTCAGCTTTTAGGAATTCGATTAGCTCATCTACCAAATCATTCAGTTGGATTGCTTTATCGTTACCCTCTATCAGCATTTCGACTACTTTTCCTTTTAAACCTAGGTGATGCCCAATCAACATCTGCCTATTGATATATGGTTGGATGACTTCAAGTGGATATTTTTTTAAGATATGCCTTTTGAGATCACGAGGTTTTTGAACCGGGACATCACTTAACGGTGCAGCACTTGTCGGCTTACGTTCAGGTTTTTCGATTAGAGCAGCAATGGCGGCATTGGCTTTTGACTTTTCTCGTTTGTTTTTCAATTCCTCTAGATATACTGATTTTTTGTTTGTGTCATGCAAAATATTAGTGACAGCTAAACCATCCATGGCATCCTTGGAATATAGAACAGGACCGTCATATTCCGGGGAGATCTTGAAGTCGGTGAATTTACGGGATAACGCGGCGCCACCCACTAAAATAGGAGTGTCAATACCAGCTTGTTTTAAATCCTGTGCAGTTAAAATCATCTGTTGCGCTGATTTAACTAGCAGGCCCGACAAACCGATTATGGTAGGTTGATGTTTACGGACCTCCTCAATGATTTGCTGTGGGGCAACTTTAATGCCCAGATCAACCACATCATAGCCATTGTTGGAAAGAATGATGTCAACGAGGTTTTTGCCGATATCATGGACATCCCCTTTGACAGTAGCCAATAGGATTTTTCCTTTTTTCGCATGATCCTCCGAGTTTTCCATAAGCGGTTCTAGGTGCGAAACGGCCGCTTTCATTGCTTCGGCACTTTGAAGCACTTCAGCAACAATCAGTTGATTATCATTGAACAATCGACCCACTTCACTCATTCCATCCATCAATGGTCCATTTATAATCATTAATGGTTCGTCCCCACGCTCAATTGCTTTATTCAGGTCTTCGATTAAACCTTCTTTCGTGCCCTCGATTATATAATTACGTAACCTTTCATTTAAAGGAAGGACGATTCCATCATCTTTCTTCTCAGCTTTTTTACCACGATAAAATTCAGTGAAAGTAGCTAAGGTTTCTGTTGAAGTTTCAAATAAAAGCGCTTCGGCAAGCTTAACCTCTTCTTCAGGTATTAACGCAAACCGTTCTAGTTTTTCAGTATTTACAATCGCATAGTCCAGTCCAGCCTTCGTACAGTGATATAGGAAAACGGCATTCAATATTTCCCTTCCACGTGAAGGAAGACCAAATGAAACATTGGAAATGCCAAGTATTGTCAAACATTCAGGGAATTTCTCCTTGATTGCCTTAATTCCTTTTACCGTTTCCAACGCAGAGCCGATGTATTGCTCATCTCCTGTACCAACCGGAAAAACAAGCGGATCAAAAATCAAGTCACTTTTTTTCAGCCCGTATTTGTTTACAAGCAAGTTAACTGAGCGAGTCGCCACTTCTATTTTTCTTTCGGCGTCCACCGCCATTCCAATTTCGTCGATTGTCCCTACTACGACGGCTGCTCCGTATTGATGGATAAAAGGAACAATTTTCTCAAATCGCTCTTCACCATCTTCAAGGTTGATGGAATTAATGATCGACTTTCCTTGAGAATGTTTCAATGCTTGTTCAAGGACCGCTTCATCCGTGGTGTCAATGACTAAAGGAACCTTTACCTTCTTGACGACCTCTTCGATGAATTCTTTCATGTCACCTAGCTCATCTCCATCAGGATCGGCCAGACAGATATCAATGACATGGGCACCTTTCTTAACTTGAGCACGGGCAATTTCTGCTGCCGGTTCATACTTCTTAGCACGAATCAGTTCCTTGAATTTACGCGAACCAATCACATTCGTTCTCTCTCCGACAAACAGAGGCCGCATCGAATCGTCATAAATTAGCGGCTCGATACCAGAGACAGCATGACCATGTGCTGACTCTGGTAACTTCCTTGGCTGAGAATCCTTTAGTGCTATCGAGAGCTCTTTAATATGTTCAGGTGTGGTACCACAACAGCCACCAATGATATTGACCCAACCTTTATCTGCAAATTGCTTCATCTTCCTGGCAAGGGAAGCCGGGGATTCATGATAGTGTCCCTCTTCATCAGGCAATCCTGCATTGGGATAACAGCTGATCGCATTATCCGATAAGCTCGCTAAAGTACGGATATGCTCCATCATAAACTCTGGGCCTGTCGCACAATTCAAACCAACAGCCAGAGGATTCATATGCTCTACCGATAAATAGAAAGCCTCTATGGATTGACCAGCCAACGTCGTTCCCATCGGCTCAATCGTACCTGAAATCATTATCGGCATATTCTTACCTGTTTTCGCGATAGCATTTTTAATTCCTGAAAAGGCTGCCTTCACATTGAGCATATCTTGACAAGTTTCCACCAGCAATAGGTCTACGCCACCGGCCATTAGACCGAGTGCCTGTTCCTCATATGAATCCGTTAATGTATCAAAGGTGGTTCCACCTGTGACAGATAAAGTCTTTGTCGTTGGCCCCATGGAACCCGCTACATACCTAGGCCAGGTCTCACTTGAGTATTTTTCAGAAGCTTTGACTGCCAGTTCTGCTGATACTTTATTAATTTCATAGGCAAATGAGCTTAGTTTATATTCTTCTAGTACTATGCCTGTCGCACCGAAGGTATTGGTCTCGATAATATCGGCTCCCGCCGCTAAATATTTTTCATGGATGGCTTGAATGATTTTAGGTCGCGTCAATGATAGATACTCGTTACAGCCTTCGTATTGTTCTCCGCCAAAATCCTCGGCTGATAGATCCTCAGCTTGAATCATGGTGCCCATTGCTCCGTCTAGAAGCAGGATCTTTGATTGTAATTGCATTTTAATTTCCTTTTTACTCATGTCCTTCCACCTCAGATGTTTGTTTACGATCCTGATTCTTAATATATAGGGTAAGCTCCGCTGTCATTTCATAACGTAGGAAAGGAGTTATCAGGTAAATCCCTTTAAACCTTTCCTTTGCGGCATCTATCAATTCCCTAGCGATATTTACAGCTTCCACTCTTGATTTTAATGGATCATTACCTGCTGAGGCCATTGCCCTCCTAACACTGTCAGGTAATTTAATCCCCGGTATTTCATTATGGATAAATTCAGCATTTCTCGTACTTGTAAGTGGCATAATCCCGATAAAAATCGGTGTTTCTAAATGTTTTGTCGCCTGATAGACTTCTTCAATTTGTTCAACTGAATATACCGGTTGTGTCAAAAAGGACTGAGCACCGCATGCAATTTTCTTTTCCATTCGCTGAACAGCCTTATCCATATACTTCACATTTGGATTAAAAGCAGCGGCAATCTTGAAATTGGCCTGTTTGCCTAGACTTTGCCCTGAATAGGAGTAGCCTTGATTAAATTGCTTAACAAGACTTATCAAATCGAATGAAGATAAATCATAAACTGAAGTTGCTCCGGGAAAATCCCCTATCTTGGACGGATCTCCGGTGATAACCAAAACTTCATCCAGCCCGACCGTATGCAATCCCATTAAGTGAGATTGAAGCCCAATTAGATTTCGGTCTCGGCACGTAATATGGACCAGCGGATTCACATCTAGTTTGGCCTTTAATAAATTGGCTATGGTAGAATTCGAGATTCTGGGTGAAGCAAGGGAATTATCTGCTAAAGTGATTGAATCCACACCCGCTTTCTTCAAAGCTTCTGCTCCTGCCATAAACGTTTCGATTCCTAACTTCTTTGGTGGATCCAGTTCAACTAGAATGGTTCTCTCGGTTTTGACCCTTTCATGAAGAGCTACTTCCTGTTTCTTGGTATTCACCTCAATAATATCGATATGCCGAGTTTTCGTAATTTTATCTTTAACTGGCGCCAACGCGCCAACCATTTTCTTCACAGCCTGTATATGCAGTGGTGTCGTACCACAGCATCCCCCTATAATTGTAGCCCCTTGTTTTCTTAATTCGAGTGCACTTGAACCAAAATATTGTGGTTCCGCTTTATAGACAAGTCTCCCATCCACATAATCAGGAAGACTTGCATTTGGATAGATGGCAATCGACGCCTTCTGAGGCATTTCCACTTCTTCCAATGCCCTTATCATATGATGGGGGCCTAGACGGCAATTCACACCAACGACATCCGCACCCAGATATTCCAGTTTTTGAAAAGCTTCATTCAAATGAAATCCATTTTGAAGGTTTCCAACTTCATGCATCGATACATTTGCTATAATTGGCAGCGACGTTTCTTTTTTAGCGATTTGAAGCACCGTTTCAAGCTCTTCAAAATCATAATATGTTTCAAGAAGAATCCCATCTGGGTTTTCCAGTAGCAAACTGTATAACTGTTCACGAAAACCCCGTTTTATTTCTTCAATGCTTAAATCTGATTTACGGATGCTACGCTGGGCGCCAATTGTACCAAAAACGAATGCCTTCCCTTTTGCAACTTGTTTAGCAAGGATGACACCTTGGCGATTAATCCGGCTAACTTCTTCTTCAAGCCCATGCCGTTTCAATTTATGAAAATTGGCTCCATATGTATTAGTTTGTAGAATATCCGCACCCGCTTCTAAATACGCACGATGTATCGACTCAATTTTATCAGGATTGGTACAGTTTATTTCTTCATAACACTGATCGATTCCATAGGAATACAACAACGTACCCATCGCTCCGTCCCCCACCAGCATTCTTTCTTTTAGTTCTTTACGAAAATCCATATATACACCCTCTCTCAAAAACACTATGGTTTTTGTTCGGTTTAAATGAGTTTGAGAGTAAAGAAAAAAAACCTTCTCAAAGAAGAAGGTTTTTTCTCGAAACATTCTCCTCATCTATCAAGCTCTGCTTGCTGGATTTAGCACCTTTGCCTAGGCTGGTTGCTGAGGTTTCATCGGGCCAGTCCCTTCACCTCTCTCGATAAGATTTATTAAATTAAATTTTCTAAAGATTTAAAAATTTATTTATATTTAACTTACATGAATCATCCGTCATTTTCAATAGTATATTTGTCATTTCTTCATTATATTCGGATTATTTAAAATTGAATCCTATTCAAAAGCAAAGATTTCCATTCGTCTGCCAAAGAGTGTATCGAGAGTAGATTATTTACCCCATCCTGCCCATCACGATGATGGAGAATTACATCCGTTGCATAGAGGACCGTAACTTGATCCTGAAGCCGTTCTAATAATACGATATCGTCTTGTTTTCTTATCATTCCTTCTTGTATCACCTTAGCAAAATACCCAGTAAGATTAGTTTCCTTCACTAGTTTCAAAAAATCTGGTTCATGGTTAAAATGGGAAATCGTTGAGCAAGGAATACGTCCCTGTGTAATCTGTACGACAGTTTCACCTATGCGATACACATCGCCAATATACGTTTGATTTTCAGTCATTCCAGCAGTCGTCAAATTCTCGCCAAATGCAGGAATGGAAAGCTGTTTAAAGAATTTCTGATTCCAAAGATGATAATGCTCAAAAGGATAAAAACATAATGCACGGTCAGGTCCCCCATGAAATTTCCTATTACCTACACCATCCCCTTCGATACCTAATTTTGTAACAGTTACAGATTCAATTGACCTCTTTTTCATAGCCGTTTTCATTTTAACGCTTGAAAATTCCTCTTGTTTGGGCATTCCGATGTTAAGAGAAATAATTTTGCCATATTCCATTAGACATCTTCCATTTCATTATTTAATTAATAGATTGCATGAAGGTATATTCTGCTTTTAATTTTCAATATATTCAATTAATTATACCAAAAAAAAATAAAAAACACTTCTCTAGGAAAAAAATCCTTACAAAAAAGGCATTACCCTATAAAATAATGCCTTAGTTTTAGTAATTTAGTTGCTATTCTAGAATTAATTATGATAGAATATGAACACAATATATAGTCGAAAAATACATTCCGTCGCCTATATGTTGATTTCACGATTAATTTCCTCATTGTCGCTCTTTAGGGGGCGAATTTTTTTGTCTACTTTTAGTAAATGATTTCTCTCTCGGTGGACCATCCTTATCTTCTAAGCTTTTTTGGCACCTTATATTCGAGATAGCGTAACATCCATGCTGATATGGTAAGCCAGGCAGCACCCGCAACAAAACCTGCCACGACGTCACTCGGATAATGGACACCTAAATAAATACGACTCCATCCGATGATCAATGAGGCAAAAAGAGCTAGGATCCATAGAAGGCCTTTAATAAAATTTTTTTTGATCAATCGTATACATACAACTGCAATACTGCCATAAAGGATGACCGATGCCATGGAATGTCCGCTTGGAAAACTATACCCTGAAACTGATAATAACGGAGCGATATCCGGTCGTTCCCGTTGAAAAATATATTTTAACCCCCAATTAAATCCACCTCCTAATGCAGAAGTTAAAATTATGTAAATTGCGTAGTGTTTTTTACTAAATAAGAACAGAAATAGCGAGAAGACTGAAATCAGGGCAATTATCCATGTCAGAGAACCGAAAAAAGTCAGTTTGGTCACGAAATTGGTAAATTCTTCGCTAAAGGGGCCTTGTATAGATTCAATAACGGCCTTATCAAATTCGATTAACTCCCCTTCCTTCAATTCATCAACAATTTCATTGAAGATTAAAAAATAGATTACGATTAATCCAGCCATCATCGTCATATAAAGATATTTTTTTCTAACATGTACACTAAGAAAGTCCAATCTCCATCACCTCCTTTTAGCTCATTTACCTCAATACCACTAGGATAAAACAAAAAAGACTGAGCGATATGGGTTTCGCTCAGCTTTTTTTACGCTTGTTTCTTTCTAGGCTCCGCTTTTTTGCGCGTTGTCTTTTTCTTCACTGCTAATTTCTCTGGCTTCGTGCGATCAATGGATGCTTGTAAAGCTGCCATTAAATCCGTCACATTATTCGCCACTGGTTCTTTTGATTTTGCAGTAATGGTTTTCTGTCCCGTTTTCTTCGACTCAATCAACTCTAGTAAGGCTGTTCGATAGTCATCATTATATTTTGTTGGGTCGAACGTAGACGTCAGTTGGTCGATTAATAAAATGGCCGTGTCGATTTCTTTTTTAGCAATGGAATCATTCACAGGCACATTAGGAACATCGGCTGCAGAACGGACTTCATCAGGATAATGAATGGTCTCCATCAACAGGGTGTTATCCACGACCCGCAGGATGGCCATTTGTTCCTTTGAACGGATGATGATTTTTGCCAGACCGACCTTTCCAGATTCCAAGAGTGCTTGTCTAAGAAGGGAATAGGCTTTTGTCCCACCATCGTTTGGAGACATGTAATAACTACGGTTGAAATAGATCGGATCGATTTCTTCTATTTTAACAAAATCAATGATTTCCACTGCTTTATCTTCATTTTGTTTTTTTAGCTGCTCGAGCTCACTATCCTCAAGAACGACAAACTTTCCTTTTGTATATTCAAAAGCACGGACGATATCATCCTTGGCTACTTCCTTCTGGCAGACCGGACAAACCTTTTCATATTTTATCGGCGAATTACACTCTTTATGCAGTGTCCGCAATGATATATCCTTATCCTCCGTTGCTGCATGAAGTTTAATCGGGATATTCACCAAACCGAAAGAAATGCTTCCTTTCCATATTGTATGCAATTTCCTCACCTCATCGTTAGATAATTGAATAACAGTCTTATCATCCCCCTTTCCTCTAAAAAAATAATGTATTTCCATTTAAAAATTGCTTTTATGGGAAAAATACTAACAAACATACTAGTACGGAGGGACAGATGTGATTAAACCAATGTTGCCCACCTATCTTCCAGAAGCCCCCAGCTCTAAAGATTGGAAATATGAAGTCAAATATGATGGCTTCCGGGCCCTATTAACGATTACCGATAATACCATGGTGAAGTTGACAAGCCGGAACGGAAAAGAATTGTTGCCCATTTTTCCAGAAATCAGTGAATGTATAGAAACCTTGAATTTGAAAGGCTTCTTGCCTCTCCAACTTGATGGGGAATTAGTCTGGCTGACAAATGAATCCAAGGCTGACTTTTCCATGGTCCAGTGGCGTGGACGCTTGAGAAACAAAACATTGATTTCTGAATCCGCCGTACTCTCTCCATGCCGTTTTATTGTGTTTGACCTAATTACTTTAAAGGGAAAAGACATTTCAAAGAAAACATTATCCGAACGGAAAAAAATGTTGAAAAGCCTAGCCCAGAACGTTAAATTACCTCTTGTTCCCAGCCCACATGAAAAAAGCCTGATTCAAGTGATTAGAAGCTATGACACTGTAAAGGAAGCTATGGACAAAGTCATTCTTATGGATGGAGAAGGAATTGTAGCCAAGAAAGTCAATAGTACGTGGGAGGAAAAACGCTCAACATCCTGGATTAAAGTGAAAAATTGGAGAGTTGTTCCGTGCTTTATCACCGCCCTTCATAAAGAAAACGGGTATGTTTCAATCGCCGTATACAAAGAAAACGTAATCACCCCTATTGGAAATGTCAAAAATGGCATGAGTCCCAATGATAAAAACATATTACATGACATGATAAAAAAAAATGCCGCAGATGAAGATACACAGTTCTTTTACATTCATCCTTCCATTTGTATTGAAGTACTATTTCTGCATATGTATGAAGAAAATGAATTACGGGAGCCACAATTTTCTCAGTGGCTTTTGCAAACGGCGCCCACCGAATGCACATGGGAAAGATTCCTTATTAGCCAATTTACCTTTCCGGAGTCGGTACATATATCCTCACCAGACAAACCGATTTGGTCGTTAGATAAGGGGCATCTGATTAAAGTTCAATACCTTCAATATTTACGGGAGGTTTCTGGAGTGTTTTTACCTTTTCTGACTGATAAACTTCTGACGACAATTCGTTACCCTCATGGAACTATGAGCGATGAACGTTTTTTTCAAAAAAACAAGCCAGAATATGCTCCGACCTGGATTCCCACGATTGTAGATGAAAACATCGAATATATGCTATGTAATGACCTTGAAACCTTGCTTTGGTTCGGAAACCAACTTGCGCTCGAATTTCATGCTCCATTTCAGAAAGCTGGAATGACTATGCCCGATGAAATCGTGTTGGACCTTGATCCGCCTTCAATTGAGTATTTTTCCTTGGCGATTAAAGCTGCACTTGAGATTAAGAAAGTGATGGTTCCTCTAGATATAGAAGCATTTATAAAAACTTCAGGCAATAAGGGACTGCAGATTCATATTCCACTTCCGGAAGAAACCTTCTCCTATGAAGAAACACACATCTTCACAGATTTTCTTGGTCAGTATTTAATAAGCTCTTTTCCAGATGACTTTACAATCGAGCGGATGAAAAAACATCGTCATAACCGTCTTTATCTCGATTTTGTCCAACATGGTGAAGGAAAAACCATTATCGCCCCGTATTCTCCACGCGGCAATCATTTTGCCGGGGTTGCCACACCTTTATCGTGGGATGAAGTGGATGATGGTCTCAGACTGGAAGATTACACAGTAGAAACAGTACCCAACCGAATAAAAAAACTAGGCTGTCCTTTTAATAAATACAGACAAACCGATAATGGCCCAGCATTTCAAAAGGTATTGTCCTTCCTTAAACAAAAAAAGACCAACGCCTAGTTGGTCTACCTTGTTTACACTCTCGTTTTTAAAAAGCTTTGAACTTCAGTCTGCATCTTGGCATATAATTTTGTTTCATTTTCATATTCAAGTTTTTCAAGCACTTGGAATGTTTCTGGATGAACTTGATCTATATCCATCAATACTTTAAACTCATAAGTTGCATTTCCGATCAAATCAATGGAATATGTATCGCTTTCTATATCATGATGGACAATACATTTTACTTTACCTCCATTATTATAAACGGAAATCTCCTGTCCAAATGAGTTAAGACCAATCGAGCAAGTAACTAGACTTGAAGCCGACATAGCGGTTCCACAAGCATTCGTAAAGCCCACACCGCGTTCGAATGTACGGACATAAATGCTGCCTGGTTCCAATCCTTTTACAAAACTGACATTGACACCATCTGGAAATAGTTCATTCGGTCGGTTCACTTTCGTCGCAAGCTCTTCCTGTAAATCACTTTGTAACACACTGCTATCTACTAATGTGATCAAGTGTGGATTCGGAACAGCCAGTGCCGAAAATTGTAGGGATTCATGCAATTCCGGAAGTAATTCATTTAGCAATTGTTCCCTGTCAATTACAAGTGGAAGATCCTTCACCTGAAAGCTTACCGGAGATATTTCCACTTTGTAGGTTGGGATTCCCGTGTAAATGTCATCCGTTTTTTCAACGAGTAAATTGACCTTCATCGTCTCAACGGTCATTTTATCAAGTCCTAAAACATCGTTGGCATAACGTGCCACACAACGAAGTCCATTGCCGCACATGGAAGCTTCTGATCCATCTGCATTAAAAACGCGCATCCTTGCATCAGCGTGCGCACTCTTCATGACGAATAAAATGCCGTCCGCTCCAAGCTTTTCCCTATCACAAAGGACCTTCGCCAAGTTTTCACGTTCTTCCTCTGTAAATGTCAGATTCGTTGTTAATTCATCAATAATTAAAAAATCATTACCAGATCCATGGATTTTAAAACCCTCAACTAACATTCCGTCACATCCTCAATGCTGTTTCGTTTATCATTATATACATTATCATAGCATTATAAGTTCAGATGTGTCATTCGGAAAAATTCAATTAAATGAATATTCCACCAAGATGGATTCCACAAATGGACTCCTTAGACACTCACTTACCCTATACAATAAAAAGCCTATGGAGAAAGAATGCTTACTCCATAGGCTTTTCGTTTTCGAAAAAGGCTCACCCTATTATAAAATAGATAATAAACAGGACCGCACTTACATACATTGGACCTGAAACTTCTTTTGCTTTACCCGTCACCAATTTCAAGAATGGGTACAAAATGAACCCAAAAGCCATACCATCCGCTATGCTATATGAGAAAGGGATAATGGTAATGATTGAAAGGGCGGGAATACTCTCGGTAAAATCATTAAAATTTAGCTTCTTAATATTTTCAAGCATCAGCATGCCAATAATTATTAAGATTGGGGCAATCGCACTGTCAGGTATCACTTTGATCACTGGAATAAATAAAAGGGATAGAAGAAAAAGAAAACCAGTGACAATGGTCGTTAGGCCTGTCCTTCCACCTGAGGCAATGCCTGCTGCTGTCTCTACAGTGGCAACCGTCGGACTGGAGCCAATTGGACCAGAGAGAAGAACGGATACACTTGTAGCCTGCAGAGATCTTTTATATGCCTCCGGACGGTTAATGCTTTTCACATGTCCGTGTACAAGTCCGATATTCTCAAATATAAGAACCATCGTCATAGCAAACACACTTATCCAGAATTCAATTCGATTAACCTCTACAAATGACAAAGAAAAAAAGAGTTCACTATAAGAGGCCGTATCTAAACCAGTGAATTGAATTTGTGAAATGTCAACCGTACCGAAAATGAAGGCTATACAGCTTCCCAGTATGATCGTAATCATAAAGTTCCCTGGAATGCCCTTAATAAATAAAGCGATAGCCAGTAAAAAGGTCAGTACAGTCGCTAAGACTGCAGGATCGCTCAAATCACCAAGCTTAACAAGGGACGTTGAGCCACCTGTAATGATTCCACCCTTTTCCAAACCGATTAAAAGCAAAAATAAACCTAGACCGACAGAAATGGCATCTTTTATGGAGGTTGGAATTGAATCGCTAATCATTTTCGAGAATTTTGTAAAAGCAACAATTACAAAAATAATGCCCGATATAAAAACAGCTCCAAGTGCCGATTGATAGGATAAACCCATCCCTTGAACCATCGTGTACGCAAAGAGGGCATTGACTCCCATGCCCGGTACGACAAGGATTGGTACATTGGCCCACAGCCCGATCAAGATGCAACTTATGGCAGAGAGTATAATCGTGGCAATTACAGCACCATCAATCGGTATACCTGCTTCAAATAAAATCAGGGAATTCACGATGAGGATATAGACAATTGTAAAAAAACCAACCACTCCGGCAAGAACTTCACGTTTTCCATTCGTTTCGTATTGAGAAAAATGAAAAAACGCATCTAAATTTGTTTTTTTCATATGGTATCCTTATTAAGTTATCCCTCACCCACCCGCTTGTATAAGTGACAAACTGCACTTTGCGATTTTAACAAAGTTCCGAATAAAAATAAATAGAATAGCCCAAAAATGAAAAAAGCTGATGGAGGAATTCCATCAGCTCAGACTGTTGACAATAGGGAATGAAATTTCATTTTCCTATCCCTTTTGAAATTCACTTTAGATTTTCAATCAAACTTAAGATCTTGGAGTTCTATCTATGTAAGTCATTTGCCAACGCATTTCATGCTTTTCATTTGGATTTGCGTATGCGTGTTTAATCGTTTATCTACGTTTCCCATAAATAGGTTTTCTGTAATCTCTTTGATTTCTTCTTATCAATTTTATCTGGTGGAAAAATTTTATTTTATTCCAGCTTTTAATAACATTGATTCATTTCTTTATTGCTTCTTAATGTTTCTTGATAGGTAATTGTTTCATTGCGAACAATTCTTTATTCTTATCAAACACTTCCGTTATAGGTCTAGCACAGGGACATATTACCAAATATTTTATTTGAATATTACGAAAATATAAATTGCAGATTTAATCTATTTATAAAAGACTTTATATAAATATATCAAATATTAAAACCAGACCAAAAGCCACAAATGAAAGTATTGTTTCCATAACTGTCCATGTTTTGAATGTTTCTTTAACGGTTAATCCAAGATATTCTTTCACCAGCCAGAAACCTGCGTCATTAACATGGGAAAACATAAGTGAACCAGCTCCTGTTGCGATAACTAGCAATTCTAAGTTAACATCCGACATGTGTGCAACGACTGGAGATACAATACCGGCTGCTGTAGTCAAGGCCACTGTTGCAGAACCTGTAGCAACTCGGATTAATCCCGCCACCAGGAATGCAAGAACAATTGGTGATAATGATATTTGATCAGACATTGAAGCAATTGCAGTGCCTACACCACTATCAATTAAAATTTGTTTGAACCCACCACCTGCACCAATAATAAGAATAATGGAGGCTAATGGTAATAAGCATTCCTCTGTAATTTTTTTAATTGATGCTCTGTCCATACCTTGACGATATCCCAAGAAATAGTAGGCTGCAAAACAAGAGATTAGTAAGGCAATAACAGGGCTGCCAATAAACAATAACAATTTTTCCATGATGCCCGGTAGTGATAGATAAGGGCCAAAAAGGGTGAAAATCATTAATAAAACAGGTAGAAGAATGATAAAGAATGAAACTCCAGTTCCTGGTGATCCACTCGACTTGAATTCCACTCGAATTAATTCAGGTTCTCCAACAGGAATAACGCGTTTATTGATCCATTTTGCAAATATAGGGCCAGCAATTATAGCAGTTGGAAATGCAATGATTAATGAGTAAAGAAGGACTTGACCCATGTTGGCATTATAAATTCCAATAGCTGTCATGGCTCCAGGATGCGGGGGTACTAAACCATGTACAATCGATAACCCAGCTAATACTGGAATACCTATTAAAAAGATGTTCATTTTCGTTGATTTACGAATAGAGATGACAAGAGGTAGCAAGATTACTAGACCGACTTCAAAAAATACAGGAATCCCGATAATGAGTCCCGATAGGAGCATGGCCCATGGAAGTTTCTTCACACCGAATTTATTGATGAAAAAGTCAGCAACTTGCATGCCTGCTCCTGAGTCGGACATCATCTTTCCTAAGATAGTTCCTAAAGCCAATATACCAATAAGATGACCGAGAACAGCGCCGACACCCGTTTCATATGCAGTTACAATTTTGTCCATAGGAAGTCCAGAAAAAACTGCTAAGAATATGCTAGCTACAGTTAAGCTTATGAATGCATGCCATTTCCACCATGAAACTCCCAAAATAACTATTACGATAGCAATCAGCGTAATTCCCAATAAATATAGATCCATATTTTATCCCCATCCCTTAGAAATCACTACAATTAAACAAATACGATAAAATGAATTATTGTTACGGCTCGTTATAAGTCACAATATAGTTCTGTTTAGCTGTGTTGTAATACCCTTCACTATATTCCATTACATTACCGTCTCCATCACTAGATATCCGTATTCTTTTTAAAACTGCACTGTTTTTCTTCATTTTCAGTATTTCGCATACGTGATGAGGTGGAATAGCCACGTCAAACTCATCTCTAAAGGTTTCTAGTTTAATATTTTGATCTTCCAAAAAACGGTACAATGAATTAATCTGCATTTCGTTTAATTCTTCTGCGCTAATTTCCAGTAATATATAATGTGTGAAGTAAATATAAGCTTCATTATCCAATAAGTATACTCGATCAATTTGAATGCAATTTTCCCCAAATACAGAATAGAGTTGTGAGTCTGAAGAAAGTTCAGCCCGTTTTATGTTTATCACTTTTTTAATGATGGAATGGCCTTCCTCTACTAGTAACTCAGTGAAACGTTTCCCTTTAGAAAGTTTCACAATTGAACCATTGGCTATTACTTTTGTCCCTTTCCCGCTCTTCTTTTCAACATAACCTTCTTGTTCAAGTTCTTTAATAGCATTTCGTATAGTAACTTTACTCACATTAAATTCTTGTTCTAACTGAGGCTCAGAGGGAATGTTTGTATTGATGGTATAAATACCATGTAAAATACGATCCTTCAATATTTCTTTTATTTGTAAATACAAAGGTCCTTTTTTTCTGTTCACAATCATTCCTTATCTCCTGCCTTTATCTCTTTATATCTTCTAATTTCCCTGTCATGGCTAAAAGAATTTCTAGTTCCGTTGACATAGGGGTGTCCCCGACAATCGTAGATGCCAACATTCCCGCTGCAGCTGCAAATCGGACTGTTTTCTCGGGTGAGAATCCTTCCATTTCTCCATGTAAGATTCCACTAGTATAAGCATCGCCTGCTCCAATTCTATCATACACAGAGAATGATAAATTTTCAGAAAAGCTAAATTCTTCATTTTTATACATATACCCCTTTAAAGAATGGGTATTATCACTATTAATCGATCGATGCGTGCCTGCTATCAATTGAATATTGTAAGTTTTAGCAACTCTAGGAATTAGCTCTCTAAGCTGATCTTCCCTATTTGTACTCTTTGCTTCCATCCCTAATATATGTATGGCATCTTTTTCGTTCATCATGACAATATCAGACAAGGCAAGCATTTCTTCATAATAAGGTTTTGCTTTAGAGTAACCACCCTCCCATAAAGAAGGACGGTAATTACAATCAAAGCAAACTATTCCGCCTTTTTCTTTTACTTTTTCAGCAAGGAATTTTATACTCTCCCGCACATTATCTACCATTGCAAGCGTAATTCCACAAAAGTGAATGATATCCGCACTTTCTGCAATTTCCTCCATGTCATAATCAAACAATGAAGAGGTATTAAAGCTACTTTCCAAACGATTGGTATATGTCACCCGGCTTGATCGTTGTCCAAAACCATTTTCCAAAAAGTACATCCCTAGGTATTTTCCGCCTCTCGTGATGAAATTCCGACCAACTCCTAATCGCTGCAAGAATGAAATCGCTGCCTCTCCTATAGGGTTATCAGGTAATTTCGTGACAATATGCCCATCATGCCCAAGCTTTGTCATGGCAGAAGCAACATTAACTCCTGTGCCTGAAAAAGAGTATTGTAAGGTGTTAGCTTGAGTCAATAATTCATACCCTGGAGCCTGTAAACGCATCATTACTTCTCCAAACGCTAGAATTTGTTTATTCATGTCTTTCAACCAATTTTTTTGTTATGGTTAACAACTTTCGGACATCTGCTTCATTTGTTTTTCCAGTCTCTTTATTAATAATAGAAGAGTAAATATGTGGAATAACTTTAGGGACTTTTGCTTCTAATGCAATTTCTACGATCGTTTCAAAATTATTTAAATCAATACCACCAGTTGGCTCTAAAGCAAATCCTTCTTCACCACAAGCTGTTGCTACTGCACGATACTCCTCCACATGCTTTAATCCTTTCATAGGGAAGAACTTCAATGCATTTCCACCCATATCTCTGACTAATGCAATTGCTGCTTTGATCGGTACAAATGCATGTTCACTAGCTTCCGCACTAAAAGGTCCAGTAGATATATTAACATATCCGACTTTGCCTGTTGGTGAAACAAGGGAATTTATCCAGCTATCCACCTCTCCTAAATTTGCTCTTGTAGCAGCCACGGCAGGAAATACTTGATTAATGTGACTACCAGAGTAATATTTAGCAATTTCTGCAACTACTGCAGCCTGTCTATTGTCTCCTGCACCTAATCCAATTGAAACAGCTTGATCAATAGCATCCCCATATTTCTTCATTGATGAAACACTAGCCTCCACAGTTGGAAAATCTTTTGAAAGTACACCCACCAATACATGACCTTCTGCAGCCTCGAAAACCTCTATAGCATTTTCTACACTATTCGCAAGGACATTCAATGCTACTCGATTATTCAGAAAACGTTTGTTTATGTTAGTCATCCTAAATCCCCCCTAATATGCCCCTTAATTGGGCTTCAATTATGCTTATATCATCATCTTTCAATGGACGTGGGTCTATATCGAAAAAGCCTTGACGTATTCCGTAATCACGTGTATAAATTGCGATATCTCCATTTTGCAATTGCTCATTAACCACTTTTGCTGTCATACCCGTAACCAAGGAATCAATATGAATTCGTGCCCTAAAAATAGCCCGACCAGCTTCATCCTGCACAATTGATACTTTTACCCCGTCAATTGAGTTCAATGATGTGAGAGATTGTAAACTAGCTTTTTCTCTTTCGCTTGTATCTGTTCTGACAAAATACTCATCCAATGCCTGTAACAATCCAAATGTTGTTTCTTTGCCTACCTTCATACTCCTACCGATATAATGCATTTGAACCTTTAACCATTCGATATATTTTTGTTTGCCTGCAACTATTCCTGATGTGGGTCCTTCAATAGCTTTCGACCCGCTATAAATGACTAAATCCGAAACTTGTACATATTTTTTCAAATCTTCTTCAGCCGCAGCATCAATGATTAATGGAACGTTATTCGTTTTGGCAATTTCCCATGCCTCCTCGACAGAGATCATGTTTTTTTGAACAGAATGATGTGATTTAATAAATAAAATACCCGCTGTATTTTCATTAATGGCATCAACAATATGCTCTGCCTTACCTTCGTTGGCATACCCTGCTTCAATCAATTTCCCACCACCTAGATAAATCATCGTCTCAACTGGCGCTCCATACTGAACGTTATGACCTTTCAGCATTATGATTTCATTCTTATAAATAGGTTCTTGATGAAGTCTTTCGCTTATCCTTCTATTTCCTCCTGTTACAATGGCTGCAATTGAAAGGACAATGCCGCTTGAAGCAGAATTTACAATAACAGCTGCATCAGATTGCAGCAAACTCGCTACATGCCGGCCTGACTTATCTACTAAATCTGATATTTCAACGTAGTTTTGTCCCCCTTTTTTCATGGCATCCATCACGGTATCTGTTGGGGCAGAAACACCTAATATACTCATTCTTCCACTTGCATTAATGACTCTTTTCAATCCGTATTTAACATTCAACGAATTCTCCATTTATAACCACTCCTTTTACCTCAACTCTTTGTGCAACCATTCTGTTTTCACCTTCAGAATCCACTAAAAGGACCGATTCATTCTCAACCGAGAATAATGTGAGGTTTGCAATATCCCCCGCTTGAATCCTACCTAGCTCCGGTTTCTTTAACCACTCTGCCGCATTAACAGTAACTGCATCAATCACCTCTTTTAATGAATATCCTAAACTTAAAAATTTAGATAGAACATTAGCCATGCTAAAAACTGGACCATTCAACCGATTTCTCCGGTATATATCCGTACTAATTGTATTGAAGCGGATACCACTCCTTTTAGCAGCTTCTGCTGTTTGGAAAGAAAAACTTGCTGATCCATGACCGACATCCAAATGAACTCCCCGGTCAATAGCTCGCTTGAACTCAAGGAGAGGATTTCCTTTTTCATCAAATAAATTATTGGCTTTTCCATTTAAATAATGTGTAATAATATCATTTTCCTCAAGTAAATTAAGAACTTCCTTTATATCAGGTGGTCCTGAACCGATATGGACCATAAGTGGTAAACCAGTTTCACTCGAAAACCCCCTAGCAATTTTCAATGGTTCCACTCCATTTGTACCCACCACACTTTTACTAATCCTTGCTTTTAGACCTATAATAAAATCACTATTTTCTGCAATTTTTTCTCTTAACTCTTTTTCGTCTAGCCAAGAAATATCTGATAACTCATCGATTCGCTTTAAACCAATTCTTGAAACGTTCAAGAAGGCAAAAACATTTGTTTTTGAATTTTTACAGCTGCTAATTAAATCTGATATACGGTCTGCCCCTGTACTTCCAGCATCAATTATCGTTGTTACGCCCGTTTTATATCCAATATCATCCACAACATCCCCATACGGTTCAAATTCAGGAAAGGCGTGTACATGCATATCAATCCAACCACTTGAAACCATTACTTTTTGATTAAAATCCACTACCTTATCACCAATTCCAGTTCCGGGAAGTGCAATTTCAACAATTTTGCTATTTTCCAATACAATATCTGCCGAATATCCTTCTACCATCCTTACATTTTTCAGTACTTGCCTACCAATCATTACACTCATCATCCTTTTTGTATGCCTATCAATCAATTATGAAGATTCTTTAGGAGAAAAAATTGTTAGAATATTTAATTTCCTTTGTGGAAATAGATTATCATACTCTCTTAAACTAATCAATATAACGTTATAATGTTTTACTTTTCATTCATGTTTAATTTTTATTTTTTCATATAAATTGAATAATCCCTACTATATCCCTAGATAAATTGACTCTACCTCAAGTTTTATTTCTAAAATTAAATAAAAAAGACTGTAGGCACATTCAATTTCATTGAATGTGCCTACAGTCTTAGCTGATGTAATGGTCCATCAGCTTAAGGTATATTGTTTTTATTATTCTTTTATTCCGTCATACCCGTTGACCACCAATTCCAATTCACCTTTATCCGGGGAAATGATAAGACCATGGACCGGAACACTCTTTGGAATCAAAGGATGACTTTTAATAATCTCCACGCTATTTCTTAAACTTTCATATACGTCATCAAATCCGCGAAGCCAACTCTTTATATCGATTCCTGAAGCTCCGATTGTATCAATCGTTTCCTTTTGAATACCACGCTCTACCATCTTTTCTAACGTCACATCAGCATTGACCGAAGCCATGCCGCAATCATGATGAGGGATGACAAATACTTCATCAGCCTTCAGTTCATAAATAGCAATTAAGATACTACGCATGACGCTACCAAATGGATGAGAAACAATCGCTCCAGCCGTTTTTAATATTTTCACATCACCATTTCTTACATTCATTGATTTTGGTAACAGCTCAACAAGACGAGTGTCCATACAACTGATGATAACCATTTTCTTTTGAGGGAATTTGTCTGTTTTGTACTTAACATATTCCTCTTTTTCAACAAACTTTTCATTGTAGTCTAGAATTTCATTAAGTAAACTCATACCATCACCCTTTTTCTATGTATTTCATTATCATTATAACAAATATTTAAAAGTTTAGCTAAAGGTACGTTTTAACTAATTAGAGCGTTACTGTAAAACCGTTGCGCAGAGTCCTTTTAAGGCAACCTTATCCCTTCCATCAACCTGTGACCGAAAAGTAAGAATAGGTGTGTTAGTCTTGAATCTCTTTCCCCATTCCAAAGGCATCCAACCTTCTTGATATGTTGCTACATTCTCCCCGATACAAGTCTTGATTTCAAAAGAACGTAATCCGATTGATTTTTGGACACACATCCATTCTGTCCTATCGTCCTTATAAATCATTCCTTTGATTTTAACGAGGGAATTTTTTTCATTTTCTTGATAATATCCAATTTGATTCTCCAGATGGTCCATAATCAATACCCAATTGATTAGCACCCCTTTAACATTGAATAAGGCTAGTAATTGGCCATCATGGTCTACTAATTCATTCCGTTTGGGAAACAAAATGGATAGAGCATTCGGGACCATCCACATGAACCACTTCATATTTCGATCGCGAATCTCACCAACCATAGAGCTATTGGGTGCAAATAAGAGCAACCGTAATGTTGGAGCCGGCATGAAGGTAAGCAGGAGATTTTCGTTTTGTTAACATTCTATTCCCGATTCAACCGATATGTTAGGCAAATCTTTTATTCTATGCTCATATATTCGATAATTGGCATACTGAGCCAAACTAAGAACGATAAAGGGAGATGTTATCAGTAAAATATTATCTGAAATAAGGGTTAATGCATGACAAAGAAAAAAAACCATTGCCAAAACAAGAGAAATCCAAGAGGCATGAAAATTAGAAACGCTCGTTCTTTGATAATATTCGCGAATATTCATAGTCTGCTCTTTACTCCTTATCGAAAAAGAAGGGTATACCTTTTCTTTTTATAAAGTGTATGGAAGGAAATATCCACTTACCCTTATTCGCCTTTATCATTTGTTTTCCTTTTTTTACAAATAATAATTCAAGGATACCCTCCCACATTAAAAAGAGATCCTGCCAAAGCAGCATCTCTTGGATTATTCTATAAAATCCGAAATATAAACGGAATGCGGTAATCCACACCTTCATACGCCCTCACTGCAGCGATGATAGTAAATACAACCAGTGCTATCCCTATGACCGGCAATAAAACCGCTCCAACCAGTATGAATACAAGTAAACCTGCGACAATGGAATATACTGTGTAGGAAATAAAGAAGTTCATATATTCCCTTCCATGATAATCTACAAATTGAGACGAATCCTTCTTAATTAGCCATATGACTAGTGGACCGACAAAAGCGGTAAAGAAGCTGATGACATATATTAAAGCAGCAAACACTCTTTCATCTTTAGTAGGCATGCGTTTCGTTCCTCCTCTCTTATAATAAATATTACGTTCCAGAAAACGAATAGTTTCATTTCTTAGAGGACTTTTTCGAAAAAGTTAGTCCTTTTTACACCCATGATAAACGATACTGGTGATTATGTTAATAAAAAGTCGAATATGTTTCCCCTTCCCACGCATACAGATTAAATAATGGATTGTCCACGTATGAATGGAGGGAGTATATTTGTTAAATGAAATTCAGGCCTTCATCCTTGGAATCATTCAGGGCTTAACTGAATTTTTGCCGATTTCAAGTACAGGCCATTTATACCTAGGGAGACACATTTTCCATCTGGATGATGCAGGCATCTTTCTCGATACTATGCTACACATCGGGACCTTGCTTGCACTATTAGTCGTCTACAAAGAGGATATTTTATACCTATTGAAGAACCCGTTTTCAAGATTGACGTTGCTTCTTGTAATAGGTACGATCCCGGCTGTCATTGCTGGACTACTGCTTAGTGATTGGTTTGATGGTCTTTCCAAAACTGGGTCGACAATCGGCTGGGAGTTTCTTGTTACCGGAATGATTCTATGGTGGGCTGATGGAGTGGATAAAGGGAGTAAGAAGCTACATGATATTTCCTTGAAAGATTCGTTCATCATAGGTACATTCCAGGCAGCCGCAATCATGCCCGCCCTATCCCGATCCGGCTTGACCATCGCTGCCGGTCTTTTTTGCAGGCTTGACCGGGCAACCGCTGCCTATTTTTCTTTTTTACTTTCAATCCCCGCAATTACAGGAGGAATTGTCTTTCAGATGAAACCAATTTTTTCGGGTGAGGTGGAAAGGATTCCTTTCATCGCCCTATTTGTTGGAACCCTTTCTGCTGCAATCTTTGGCTATTTAGCCGTCGTCTGGATGATTGACTTCTTAAAGAAGCGATCTTTGAAAATATTTTCAGTTTATGTCTGGGCATTGGGGGCGATCATTTTATTCATGCAATTCACAGGTAAGTTTTAACGAAAGGAAAAGTCAACTTTTCCCGAATAATAGTAGGAAAAAAATTAATTTTTCGAATTAAAAAGAACCCTAAACCCTTCCATTTTCTACCTTCAAAAAAAAGTTGGAATTTGACGAAAAAAAAAGGCAAAAAACCTATTCCCAAACCAATTATTTTTTAGTATTATACCTTCGTAAGGTTCTTTAGATTTAAATACTTTCTGAAAATAAAAATAGGGAAGGCAAATGGTGCGCCACCGGTTTCCGGTTCTAGTGGGTTCGATTCCCACCCCGAAATTTTTTGATGAACGACTTAAAAAATTTCGAGGGTGGGCAGCGGCTACGCATAAGGACTGCCCTCAAACGGAGGGACGGAAATGTTAAAAAAGAGAGATTTTGCAGATTGTTTTTCTCTTTACGAACACATGACTCATCCAGATGTCTTCCCTTTCGTGCGCCATAAAGTAGATTCATATGAAGAATATGTATTCATTACTAAGCAAACGATTGAGGCTGAAGAAAAAGGTGAGCTCATTTCACGAACAATCTTAGATGAATGGGATAATCCCGTCGGTTGTATTTCTTTATACGATATTGAAAACGGAGCTGGTTTCCTTGGTACATGGCTTGGTAAACCTTTTCATGGTAAAGGGTATAATGTCATGGCAAAAGACGCCTTCTTCAAGGAATTATTTTTTGAGCTTGGCATGGATACGGTATTTATGAGAATACGTAAAGTGAATATCCGTTCCATAAAAGCCGCCGAAAAACTTCCCTATGCTGTCAATGCAAATGAAACAAGAAAAACTCTCTATGATCAAATAAATCAAGAAGAAGAAATTTATGACTTATTTGAAATCCCTAAAGATTTATACACGCTTCACATCCTTAGACAGGATAATGATGAAGAACAGCAATTGCTTGAAGCATAAAATGTTTATAGTTGCTTAATTTCTTAACAGCAGAGAATAAGGCATACAATTTCATATAAAAATGAAGCGTCCCAGCCCTTGGGACGCTCTTTTGTGTGTATTCATATCCTTTTATCCCATCAATTTACTAAACTCGAATCGGGATAGGCCCTATTAATTCACTAAAAAGTTTTCTATAATAAATATAATTGACCAATTGTTAAATCTATTCACATATTCATGGAAAGGATCTAATCATGAAAAAAATTTTACTTTTTATTATGCAACTTTTCGTGTTGCTAATCATTTGTGAAATCGGAACTTATATATCCGATTTCTTTAATTTGTCCATTCCTGGTAGTGTAATAGGCATGCTTATTTTATTTATTTTATTGCAAACTAAAATCTTGAAAGTGGAATGGATCGATGTTACAGCTAGCTTTTTAGTCAAACACCTTGCCTTTTTCTTCATTCCGATTTCCGTAAGCTTAATGACAATGGGCTGGCTATTTCTAAAATACGGACTTCCTTTAGCCCTAGCATTATTAATCAGCTTGATTATCGGGTTCAGCATATCAGCATGGGTTGTACAAAAGTTATCCCGTAGAGAAGAGGTTAAACAGCATGATGACGCTCATCACTCTCTATAGTATATTGATCACTGTCCTTGCCTATTCTGTCGGCAGGAAAATATATCATAAACATCCTTCACCATTTACGACACCTGTTTTTTTTGGTACGGTAACCATCATTATTGTGTTACAAATTTCCGGAATGGATTTCAAGGACTATACTCCGGGTAAAAACATCATTACTTATTTTTTAGGACCTGCTACGGTTTCGTTGGCCGTCCCACTTTATAAAAATATATCTATCATCACCAAATATGCAGTACCTGCCATCAGTGGAGTGATTTCAGGATTGGCTGTGACATTAATTCTTGCCTTGACCATCGCTAAAGCCCTATCGCTTCCGCTCTATATCCTTCAAGGATTGGCGGTTAAATCGATTACAGTACCTATTGCAATAGGTATCACCGAAATTTACGGCGGTGACCCTAATATTACTGCAGCCTTTGTCATTCTGACCGGTGTTTTAGGAGCCATGATTGCGCCTAAATTGATGGATAAACTGAATGTCACGATGCCTTTCGCGCGTGGTATTGCGTTCGGCACAATCGCACATGGCTTGGGTACTGCCCAAGCGACACAGGAAAGTGAATTTACAGGAGCTGTCGCAGGTGCAGCAATGGCTATCTCTGGAATCATCATTTCATGCTTATTTCCACTTATTAATCACTTTTTATAACATGTTTTAAGACAAGACGAAATTTTTAAAGATACTAAAGGGACCGCAACGTTATGACATTGCGGTCCCTTTAGGTTTTCCTATTTTGGTGTCCTCATACAAATGTCGTAACTCAAACGTTTTGTATAGCTCCAACTTTCGTCGTTCAATAGGATGATAACGGATTCCTGCAGTTTTTAACTGCTGAATGAACCATCCTTTCGAGTATTGGTGAGCCATCCTTCCCCCTCCTCTTTTCAAAAAAAGATATGCTTCAGAGAGGGAAATGATGCTTATTTATTCGGTTTCATAATATTTGTCAATAATCCATACATTTCTGCTGCCGTTTTGAAGGGACGCTTCTGACGCATGGTTTCTTGGTATTCATCTGAATGGTTGACCAAATCGACAAGAGCTTGGCTAAAGATTTGATTTGATAAATCTTCTTCTTGTATCACTTTACAGAATCCTTGTTTTTCAAAGCTTGCAGCATTTAAAATTTGATCTCCACGGGATGCGGCCGCACTAAGCGGAATAAGCAGCATCGGTTTTTGCAGACCAAGGAATTCAAAGATTGAATTCGAACCTGCTCTTGATACAACAACATCAGCCGAAGCTAACAAATCGAATAGTTCCTCATGTACATATTCAAATGGAGCATAACCCCTTTGTTTAAGTTCCGTCTTGACATTGCCTTTTCCGCAAATATGAATGATTTGATAATCCTTTAATAATGCATCTAGATTATCCGTTATCAAGTTATTTATTTTAACGGCCCCAAGGCTGCCGCCCATGACGAGTAATACGGGCTTGCTGTTCGTGAAGTCACAAAGCGCCTTGCCTTTCGAAGGTTTTCCAGTAAAAATCCCATCCCGTAAGACTGCCCCTAAATACATAGCCTTTTCTTTTGGCAGGTCTTTCTCTGTCTCTTCGAATGTCGTGAAGATCTTAGATGCAAGTGGCATGGCAATTTTATTAGCTAGACCTGGTGTGTAATCAGATTCATGAATCGCGATGGGAATTTTCAGCATCCTCGCCGCCAATACAACGGGAACGGAAACAAATCCACCTTTTGAGAAAATAAAATCTGGCTTAGTCTTTTTTAATATTTTTCTTGCATCAAAAATTCCTTTTATGACACGGAAAGGATCTTTTGCATTTTCTACTGATAGATACCTGCGGAATTTACCAACGGATATCGTTTCATAACGGATTTGAGGAAATTCTTTTTCAATAATATCTTTTTCGATTCCTTTTTTAGACCCAATATAAGTAACATCCCAATCATTTTTTAAAAATTCAGGGATGATTGCTGCATTAACAGACACATGGCCGGCTGAACCGCCACCGGTAAACACTATTTTCTTAGTCAAAATTTCCACCTTCCAAACTTAAAAAATCACTTTTCATCCATAGTACCACATTTCGCGGATATATTTACTCGAAAAAGTAAACAATGATAAGGAAATGACGCAATAAATGCAGTGAGCGATTATTTTTTCTTTTTCACTCTGAATATATTATAATCTTAATATTCTAGAATACTACAGAATACATTGGAGGAACATTAAATTGCAAGAAGTTTCTGAATCTCTTAATCAATTTGAAGGAATAGAAGCATGGACACAACTCGGAATCTCAATAGTTATTTTCCTGATTGTCCTTTTGCTGAGGAAAGCATTCACCACTTATATATTCAAATTTTTCCTGAAAATTGCTAAAAAACGAAAAATCGAGTTTGCTGCCAACCTTATGCTGGCTATAGAACAGCCAGTAAGGTGGCTCATTGTTTTGCTCGGTGTTATTATTTCGATGCATTACTTTCCAATCGATGACATACCATCCGAAAATTTACGATTGAAGATCTACCGTTCGGTCTTTGTTTTCTTATTCTTCTGGACGATTTTCAACATTAGTTCAATTTTGACGATCTTATTCCCTAAGTTGATCAGTAAATTCGGTCTGGAAGTCGACCAAATCGTCATGCCTTTCTTTACAAAAATCATTAAGGCGATCATCTTGGCATTGGGTGCATCAATCATTGCAGAAGAATGGGGATTTAACGTCAACGGATTTGTTGCAGGTCTTGGACTAGGTGGGTTAGCCTTTGCCCTTGCTGCAAAGGATACAGTGAGTAACTTCTTTGGCGGTATCGTTATCGTTACCGAAAAACCTTTCACCATCGGTGATTGGATCAAAACTCCAAGTGTTGAAGGAACGATTGAAGACATTACGTTTCGTAGTACAAAGGTGAGGACATTTGCCCAGGCACTCGTTACGGTCCCGAATGCTACACTTTCAAATGAACCAATCATCAACTGGTCCAAAATGGGCAAGAGGCAGATAGCTTTTCATTTAGGTGTAAGTGTCGCGACACCAAAAGATAAGTTGGAAGCTGTCATTAAGCGAATTGAGAAAATGCTTATTGATCATCCCGAAGTCCATCCCGAAACCATATTGGTGAAATTCGATGAATTCAGTCATACAGGGTTCAACGTTTATCTATATTTCTTCTCGAACGAGACCAACTATGGAGATTATTTAGCAATCAAGGAAGATATAAACTTTAAGATTTTGGATATCCTTGAAGAAGAAGATGTTCAAATCGCCATCCCTTCACAAGCCTTTATCCTACAAACCGATTCACATACAGCAGACATGAATGATTTTCAATCCATGCATGACTGAAAGTGAGACTGCCGAATACTGGCAGTCTTTTTTTAAATTTAACCTTAAGATAAAACTGAAAATTTCGCGGATATTTATGATATAATTCTCTCATTGTGAAAAATTTCATACAAGAGGTACATTGATGAATCAAACCTTTAAAAAAACAGAAAAGATTCGTTTGTTATTTTATATTCTGTTGCCAATCCTCATCACTCAAATAAGTCTGTATGCCATGACTTTTTTTGATGTGATGATGTCAGGGCAATATAGTACAGAAGACGTTGCCGGCGTCTCGATTGGAAGTTCACTTTGGACGCCCGTTTACACGGGATTGAGTGGAATCTTAATCGCCTTGACTCCGGTAGTCTCACAGTTGATAGGGTCTAAGCGCCCCAAATTGGTATCCTATTCAGTGATGCAAGCCTTATATTTGGCCATTTCTTTAGCCCTTATTGTTTTAGTAGCCGGAATGTTTGCTCTTAACCCTATTTTGCATGCTATGGATTTGAATCCCACAGTCCACCGTGTCGCGCATGATTATTTGGTAGCCCTATCAATCGGAATCATTCCTTTGTTCATTTATAATGCTTTAAGGTCCTTCATAGATGCGCTGGGTCAAACAAGAATCTCGATGATCATCACGCTGGTGGCACTCCCAATTAATGTTATGTTCAATTACTTCCTAATCTACGGAAAATTCGGATTTCCAGAACTTGGAGGTGTCGGTTCTGGTTATGCTACAGCCATCACCTATTGGTTAATAGCTTTAATCGCTATTTTAGTCGTGTTGAAAATAAGTCCATTTTCTTCCTATCAAGTTTTCCGAGAATTTTTCCGAGTGTCATGGATTGAATGGCGGTCCCTATTGAAAATAGGCGTGCCCATCGGAATGGCTATTTTTTTCGAAACCAGCATTTTCTCAGCTGTCACCCTTTTCATGAGTAAATATGATACCGTGACAATTGCTTCACATCAAATTGCAATGAATTTCGCATCTTTGCTTTATATGATGCCGCTTAGCATTTCGATGGCACTTACCATTGTCATTGGCTATGAAATAGGTGCCAAACGATATAAAGATGCCCGGGAATACAGCTGGATAGGAATAGTCATGGCACTTTCGATGGCATTGCTCAGTTCTGCTATCCTCTATTTCTTCCGTGAACCGGTAGCTGCTCTTTATTCAAAAGATCATGCAGTAGTGCTGCTAACATCTCACTTTTTAATTTATGCCATTTTCTTTCAGATATCCGATGCCCTGCAGGCACCCATACAGGGAATACTACGTGGGTATAAAGATGTCAACGTCACTTTCGCTATGTCACTTGTTTCCTATTGGGTACTTGGATTACCTATAGGCTATTTGTTTGCTAAGTATACGGAAATGGGCGCCTTCGGATATTGGGTCGGCTTAATTTCCGGTTTGGCATTAGGAGCAATAGGACTGGCCGCACGCTTAAGATACATCCAGCATATAAAATATAATAAAGCAGCATAAAAAGGTGAAAGGGTATACCCCTTCACCTTTTTTCCATCCTGAAGATATAACGAAATCTAACCTTTCCTATTCATTTTCCCTAGAATATCACTCCCACCGGTAACCGGAATGACGCTTTCCGTAATGAAATCAGATTGATTTTGACACAAAAAAGTGATGACACGGGCAACATCGCCACCTGTTCCTTGCCTTCCAACCGGAACCGTCTCATCCTTATCCCCAGTGGCAAAGTCAATGTCCGCTTCCTTCCAGACACCCACGATATCGCCAGGGCTAACCATATTCACCGTGATACCATTTGTAGCTTCTTCTAAAGCCAATGTTCTCGTTAGGGAGGTCAACCCGCTTTTTGCCGCAGCGAACGCCGAGCGGTAGGTCCAACCGGGTGCCGTCTCGCACCGGTCAAAACCAAGAGTAATAATTCTACCCCATCTTCTCTTTCGCATATCAGGAATGATTTCCTTCGTCAAATAGAAAAAACCATTTAAATTACCATTCACCACGTAATTCCATTCGTTACTGCTATATTCGGTCATGCATTTACGTTCATGCAAATATGGACCTGCATTATGGATAAAGAAGTCGATTCGCCCGAAAGTATCCAGAACTATAGCTACCAAATCCTTGCAATCCCTTTCTATCGAAGCATCGCTTTCGATAGCTAATGCCTTCACGGAGTATTTGTCCTTCAATTCTTGTACCAAAGATGTCGCTTCCTGTTTACTTTTCCGAAAAGTAATGACTACAGATACTCCCATACCAGCTAATGAATAGGCAACTCTTCTACCAATTCCCCTAGCTCCGCCAGTAATGATTGCCACTTTATCATCCATGGGCATCTCCTCTTTATCAAATGACGTAAAATTAATTTAAATATACTTAATATCCATACCACCGGACTTTAACCTAAATATTAACATATTTAAAAAGAACCTATAGGCTTCAGCCTGCATATGATAAAAAAAATAACCCTGTCACATGATATGCAGGAGAAAGGAATTCAATATGTTTCCTTGGAATTCACTTTTTTCTTTTCAAAAAAACCCAAATCAAAAGGATTTTTTGAAGAATATGCAACAAAGTGATGTGCAGTCATTCATTGAAAAAGTATTTACTCAGGTCCTACCGGAAAATATGCAAGGGATGACGAATCAAAAGGATGGTTCCTTCCATAAAGAAAATAAAAATTCGGACCTTCCTTTACAAGCTGAGGTATTCGAAACTCACTCTTATGTCTTCATAAGAATCCCTGTCAAGGATGAGGTCTGGCTCAAGCAAATGAAACTATATCATACTTCTAATCAATCAATCGTTGAAGGTATTCCGGAAGCACCAGATCGTCATGTTATTACGCTGCCAGCTCTCGTAAAGAAAAAAGGAGCGGCTGCTCAATATAAAGACGGTACACTGGAAATTCGTCTACCAAAAAGCTTCAACTCACAGTACTCCGAAATCGATGTATCTGAATTTTAATCTCCTCAACTATCCTTGTCAGCCTATTCTGATGATTTTACAAAAAAAAAGAGTGTACCCACAACATTCGATGGGTACACTCTTCTTTTAAAACTATTAACCTTATTATTTACCGATGAATTGTTGAGTCCAGTAGTTACCAGATTCTACATAGCCAACACCGATATGAGTAAAGCTTGAATTCATGATGTTTTCACGGTGACCTTGGCTGTTCATCCATGCTTCAACCACTTCTTCAGGTGTTTGTTGACCTTGGGCGATATTTTCTCCAGCTGATGTATAGCTGATTCCGAATTGTTTCATCATATCGAATGGAGAGCCGTAAGTTGGGCTATTATGATCAAAATAGTTATTGTCTTTCATATCTTGAGATTTCAAACGGGCTACCTTGCTTAATTCAGTATCGATTTCAAGAGCGGATAAACCTTGTTTTGCACGCTCAGCGTTCGTTAGCGTTACCACTTCTTTTTCAAAAGCGCTTAATTCTGAGCTTGTCTCTTTTTGATCGTCATTTGCTTTTTCAGTGTCTACTTGCTCTGTTGCTTCAGGCTGTGCTTCCGGTGTTGCTACTTCTTCCGTTGCTTCAGGCTGTGCTTCTGGTGCTGCTACTTCTTCCGTTGCTTCAGGTTGCGCTTCTGGTGCTGCTACTTCTTCCGTTGCTTCAGGTTGCGCTTCCGGTGCTGCTACTTCTTCCGTTGCTTCAGGTTGCGCTTCTGGTGTTACTACTTCTTCCGTTGCTTCAGGTTGCACTTCTGGTGTTACTACTTCTTCCGTTGCTTCAGGTTGCGCTTCCGGTGTTACTACTTCTTCCGTTGCTTCAGGTTGCACTTTTGGTGTTACTTGTACTTGATGTTGAAATGTTTTGAATGAAAAGTGAGAAGCAGGAACTACAATATTATACTTAGCTAAATATTGTTCAAGTATTTTTTGTATATCTTCGTGATTAATAGATTTATTTGTTACTTGCTTCACAGTTTCGCAGTTTGCCGCATCTGCTTGACTAGCACCCGCTCCTGTAAAAATAATAGCTGCAGCTGCAGCTGCTGATATAAACATTTTCTTTTTCATTTGTATTTCCTCCCGTTAGTACGTTGATGTGTCTTGCTTCTGGAAATATCATATCATGCGTTTTTTGTAACAATGGCTCCATCAATTTCCAGATGATTAGTTAACGACTAACGTTTGGAAGGAACATATCCCTAGTTTCAAAGTCATAGAGAAAAACCTTTATCTATCAATGTTTTGCTTTTTTTTACAGTTAGATAAATTTTCCACGATTTTTTTGTCAATGGTAGATACATAATACTATTACCATGGAATACTAATAATTTTTAGTTGACAACTTGGATAAAACCTTTTTGATATGACTTTTTTTACTTTTATGTTACAAACATTTCGTATAACTTATATTTTCAAGCTAGCACTTTTCCTTTTTCCCCGTTAAAAAATGATAGTTTTAAAGAAATAAAAAAGTTCGAGCTTTCACTCGAACAGCTTCCAACATATCAAAGTTCTCCAAATCCTTTGATTTTACTTGTCACTTTCTTCATGATCCATTTCATCCATACTTTTAGAGCCGCCATTATCCTCAGGGGAGCTTGGATTTCCAATAACGAATTCCTCCTTCGGCATATTGTGCATATCCCTTGCCGTTACATGAGCATATACATAATAAGTTCCTTCTTCAGCAAAGGATTTTTCCAATTCATAGATTCCATCCCCTTTATGGGTGGCAGCTACTTTTTCATGGTCTTCACTATTTGCGAGCCAAATTTCAAAACTCACATCATCAGCATCCTTCACTTTCTCATCACCATAGGTTACTTTTGCCTGGAAAGTTACAGGCTCATTCTTTTCACCATTAGTAGGTTCGACAGTTAAATCGACATTCAGTAGCTTTGGAATCTCTTCTTCTTTACCGCAACCAGCCAATAGGATTAAAGCTGAACATATTACAACCATCATTTTTCTCATCACTTATTTCCCCTTTGTTATAATTTCCAATCATCTTTTATAGTCGGAAGTACAATGCGGACTTTAGTACCCGTCTGGGCCACACTTTCTATATAGATCTGGCCTTTTTGCTGTTCCACCAGTTTCTTGACGATGGAAAGCCCAAGCCCTGAACCCCCATCAAATCGACTTCGAGCTTTGTTCACTCGGTAAAAGCGTTCCATTACATGTGGAAGATCGGCTTCCGGTATACCTCTTCCCGTATCTCTGATTATGAGCTCACACTCATCTTTTTGTTGGTGTAACGAAAGGGATATGGTACCTCCCATATCGGTATATTTAATAGAGTTATCCAAGATATTATGAAGGATTTGCTCTATCCTTCCATCATCTCCCAAAATAATCGGATCCGGATCCAGTTCAGCCTGTAAACGAAGGTTCTTCTCTTTTAATGCAGGTTCATATTTAGCAATAACTTCTTCAATGAATTGAGCAAAGGCTATCGGCAGATTACGAAAAACGACTTGCTCGCTGTCCAACTTTGCTAAATCCATCAAATCTCCTAAGAGTTTCTGTAACCTTTGCGTTTCCCTTGAAATGAGTTGAAGGTATTTTTGTTTTTCTTCCTCATCCTTCACAATACCATCCTTTATTGCCTGCGTATATCCCATCACATAGCTTAGTGGTGTTCTTAACTCATGGGCTACATTTTCAAGGAATTCTTTTTTTCTTTCTTCTTCTAAATAAATCGACTGTGCCATCTCATTGAAAGCTAGCGCCAATTTTCCTATTTCATCTTGACTTTCCACTTGAAGTTTTATGTTATAATCACCTTCAGAAATGCGATGTACGGCCCTTTCGATATCCTTGATCGGGCTAATCAGCTTTTTCAACCATTTTGTCATAAGAAAAATCGCTACGATTAAAAATAAGAAAGTGGCAACTAACCATCTTGCAGCTAATTCTCTAAGTAAATCGGTAATCGAATCAACGGGAATGTATGTATAAATGATTCCTTCAAGTCGGGCCTCATCCATTAGAGGAATAACTGCGGCAACAATATTCTGTTCGAATCTCTTCTCATACCCCTCTTTTTCAATGGCATGTCCCTCTAAAAGTAATTGCCTTTCTTCTTCGGAGATCAGGGTGTCATAATCAATCTCAAATGGCAGGCATGCACTCAATTCCCTTGGATTATTGACAACAAAGACTTCACTGTCATTTTTACTATTGAACCACTCCACCCTTTTCATGAAATCTTCAGTGATTTCTCCACCCTGATAGTCCTCCCCAAGCTTGGTAGCTTCATTGACTAAATCTGTTTTTATTTTCTTTACATATAAATTTTTATAATAATATTGAGATAATGAATAGGCGAATAGCACTGATATAATAATTGCTGAAATGATTGTAAACCACAGTTTAATAGAAAGGGAATGTCGCTTATTCCACATCTTTTTCCTCGATTTTATAACCAATTCCCCAAACCGTCTGAATATAATCGGCTGTCCTCATTTTCATTCTTAGCGTTTTAATATGCGTATCTACCGTACGCAAAGACCCTCCATATTCTGTACCCCAAATGTTCTCAAGCAGTTGTTCGCGGCTTAACACTTGATTTTGGTGACGCATGAGGAATACAAGCAATTCAAATTCCTTCAATGTCAAAATGACCTGCTCTTTCTCTATTACTACATTTCTAGAATCAATATTCACGTAAATTTCACCCAATTGAATGATATTTCCGTTTTCTCGGTTCACTGGCATTTTTCCCTTCCCTGTTCTGCGCAATACAGCTTCAACCCTCGCCACCAGTTCACCAGGATTAAATGGCTTTACCATATAATCATCGGCGCCCATTCGCAATCCTTTCACCTTATCCCATTCCTCACCTTTAGCACTGACAAAAATAATAGGAACTTCAGATTTCAAACGGATTTTTTCACATATGGAGAAACCGTCCATTTCCGGCATCATGATATCCATCAGGATTAAATCGACTTCATGTGATTCAACCAGGTTTATAGCTTTTACTCCATTAGCAGCTTGAAGACAAGTATATCCTGAATTAAGTAAATACATTTCCACTAAATTACGCATATCTTCTTCATCATCAACGATTAAAATGGTGTAATGATGCATTTTATCTACTCCCTAATCATCATTTGAAATGGACCTTCTCCAACTTCAACAGTTAGCTTGACATCCATAGTTTCTGTATTCACTACATACACTTCGTCACTATCATATCCTGCCACTACCAAATCTCCTTTGAAGTTTCCCATTTCAAAAGGGTTAACACCTACAACGAGGCTCTTGATTTCTTCATACTTATCATTCATTTTATATAAGGAACTAGTACCGTGACTCAGGATAAATAGCCCGTCTTCATTTTCAATGAATTTAATTGGCATAGTTGGCACCTTAAGCTTACCTTTCATCTTTCCCGTTTCAGTCGAATACATATAGAGATTTTCTTCAACCTGATTTCCTTCCCCATGGCCCCCAATCCAGATCTCCTGATGTTCTTCTCTTAATAGCGCTCCCGTGGAAGAACCTTGTATTGTAAATTCCCGATCAACCTGTTTCGTTTCAAGGTTAATGATTGAACAATGGGTATCGCCAAAGTTAATGACATATAAGTTACTTGCTTGCTTTCCTTGTAGAACCGTCAATGGACTTTTACCAACTGTAACTCTGTCTTGTTGCTTGCCTTCTTTATCAAAAAAGTAGATGGAATGATTCAGTTGGTTGACCGCAACAATGCTCTCCCCATCTTGAAGCATAAGCATGTTGACGATTCCCTTCCCTGCCTTCCAACTGTCAATATGTTTACCCGCGGATAAAGAGTATGCTTCAATTGTCTCCATCTCCTTCCCATAAAGAAGGACGGTATCTTTATTCGCTAAAAGCAAAGCACCGGTAAATGGTTTAGAAATATCCCACCTAGCAAAAAGCTGATAGTTTTCATCCAGGAATGTCAAGCTCGTATCTTTAATATTGACTGTTGCCAAAAAAGATTGATTCAGGTTCACTTTCGTATATGATTCATTGCTGTTGCACCCATACAGCAGGACTACGGCAAATAAAAGGATAATAACCCGCATCATGATTTTGACTCCTCATTCAAGTAAAAGGTATTTTTATTATATTTTAACAACAAAGTGTGAAAAAAGTGTGAAGCATAAACGAAAAATAACCGACATGAATAACCATTTACTTTAAAGCCAAAATCCTTTCCTGAACCGTACAATAAACTGAAATGAGTGCCGTCTTTTCTTCATCTGTAAGTGAAGATTCCATCACCCGATTGACACTCAAATGAAATTTTTCATGAATGGGCTTCCTGGCCCTTGGATGAGCATTTTCATCCAAGAGTTCACGGCGGACAAGTTCTGATAGAATCAGGAGCGGTTCTTCATCCCCCTTCATTACCTTCCTATTATTCCATAGGCTTGCATAAGCCTCCAATAAAGCTCGATCTTTTCCTATATCTTTCATCTTTCATTCATATCCCTTCCATCCATTACTAATTTATACATATTACCATTCACTATCGTAAAGACTATACATATACACGTATTAACTTTTAAAGGAGTGAGTGCATTGTCTCAAGTATATCGCTGTCCGAATTGCCGGACAAATAAATCTCGCTTCAATCTCATTGAACAGGTTCCGACCCCTGTTAAGAAAGATCCTCAATCAGGTGAGATTGTTGAACAGTACTCAAATGATTCCCTTCAGCCCTTTCACTTAGCTTATAACGGGCCTGATGTTCGAGTACAGTGCGCAGCATGCGGCTTAATTGAGGATGAGAAAACATTTGCCGCTTTTGGTCTACAGTCATAAAAAAATCAGGCCCAATTTAATGGGGCCTGATTTTTTTCACTCTTTTCCGACTGCCATTTTTGCTCGATCAATGGCTATTGGAATGGCTTTCCCATCATCATAACCATCATCAAGTAATGCATTCGCAATCTCGATGGCTTTGGCACGGACATCTTCATCTAGATTTTTCATTGAATTAGGATAATCTCTTTTATTCCACGGCATATATACCGCCTCCTTGAAGACTTGTCTACCTAACTTTTCCCGGTTTTGATGGGAGGTAAACACCTACATGGTCGCCTTCGCTTCCAAAAACTTCAACTCACTGATTATAGCGTCTTTATCCAGTTTTTCTCCAATAATCACGATATTCAATGGCATTTTGATGATTTCATCCATATATAATGGCATGCCATATGAATATTGAAATAAAGTAGGGTACTGCGAATGGGTGAAGGAAAGATATCCTTTCATTCGATACACCGTTTCAGGAAGGGCCCTGAGCCAATCCTCAAAATCAGCTTGATTAATGGCCCCTTCAAAAGTGTGCACAATTGCACGTAAATGGAGATGACTATGTACATCAAGCTTTTGATGGTTATTATGTTGCTTCCTATGCATTTGCTGCAAGGAACTAAGAGCAACAGCTGCATACTCCGTCAATAAGCATACTGCTTCGGGATTCAATCCTTGGATTGAGTAAATAAGTTGAGCGGCCTCCATTTCACTTACCAAATCGGCTTTGTTTAATAAAATGAAATCTGCATGATGTATCTGTTCGGCCAGTAACTGACGAAGTTGCGGCGAAAGCTGTTCACGATCGCGCCACCGCAATAAATCAACCACTGTTATAATCCCTTTATACTCCAACTTGTTGGCAAAAAGCGGTGACATGATCCCATCAAGTACTTCAACCGGGTGGGCAGCCCCTGTCGTTTCAATATAAACGGCATCTAAATCATTTTCTGTCAGTAATTCTTGCAACTGAATTTCAAGTTTGTCCTGAATGGTACAACATATGCAACCATCGAACAATTCCTTCAACGGCACATCATCACCAATCAGGCCACTATCTACGGACACACTGCCAAGTTCATTTAAAAGCACAGCCACTTTTCTGTCCACTTCATTTTCCTGCTTTAATATATTTCGAAGAAGCGTCGTTTTCCCGCTACCGAGAAAACCGCCTAATATGTATACTTCGGTCGTTTTCATTAATATCTGCTCCTATAATCCATGCTATTTTGATTCCCGTTAAATTTTATCATAATTCTCCTGCTAAAGCACCCTGGGGAAACAGCACAAAAAAACCAGCCCGAAAGCTGGTTTTTTTAATCATTTATTATGCCTGAACTTCATCTTTCTCATATATCGGCACCCAGCCGGCTGGTGTAACGAAAATGCGGACGGCCACCGTTTTTCTGTCTTCTGCTAGAGTGAAATAATGGCGTGTCGATTCTGGTACGCTGATTAAATCTCCAGGGTTGAGGCGTACATCAAACCATTTTCCATCACTGCCCTCAATGGCAAAGATACTTGTTCCCCCGGCGATGAACCGTACCTCATCATCTTCATGGTGATGTTCTTGCTTAAAGTTCTGTAACAGTTGATCCAAATTTGGATTGGCATCGGATAATGAGATAATATCATGCGCTTTATATCCCCTTCTCTCCGATATTTCACTAATCTCAGACTCAAAGGCTTTAAGAATTTCATTTTTATCGTCATCTGTTAAATCATATTTTTCAACCAAATGAGCCGGCAATTTTGCAATGTCCCATTGTTCGTAAATGACCCCTTGTGTCTCTAAAAAGCTATGGACCTCTTCATTTAGTTCGATTACCCCATTTGTTTCATGGAATCTGATTGTAGCCATTATTTTTCCTCCTTTAGGATTATTATATTGAACCAGCTACTATCTTTTGCTGATTAAGCAACAGCTGGTATTGAAACAGAAATTCACACGCTTCTAAAATCTTCTTTGTTTCCAGCCCACTTTTTCCCCAAACGGTAATTCCATGATTTCTGATAAGTACGGCACCCGTGTCTGCATCGACATGTGGACTGAATGTTTCTGCAAGTAGAGGAATATTGGCATGATTATGGATGATAGGTATCTTCAATTCTGAATCTTCCTGCCATCGACCAGTCGCTTTGATGATTTCATGGTTTCGGAACGTCACTTCCCCCATTTCAGCATATAACTCAGAAATCACATTATTTTCAACTGTATGGACATGGAGGATGCAGTTCGCATCTGTTTTTCGATAAATCTCTGTATGAAGAAGTGTTTCAGCAGAAGGCCTGAGCTCAGTGGTTCCGATTGGTGTTCCAGACAAATCCACCAATACAAAATCTGAATCTGTCTGCTTACGTTTATCTTTGCCACTTGCCGTAATATAAAAATTCGGGCTTTTAGCCTCACGGATTGATAAATTTCCACTCGTACCCATAAACCAATCTCTATCTGCCAGTTCAGCCTTTATTTCCGCTAATTCCTGCCACTCTTTTGAAAGTACCACTCTTACACCTCCTGTAGCTTTTTAAGAATATTGATCACATCAAAGAAAGTTTCAAATTCTTGATGAGGAATACCTTCTATACGACACTTTTCAAGCAGCCGGTCTCGTGCAATGACAAAATCAGCCTGTTTAGCGGCTTCAAAATCCGTAACCGAGTCTCCGATAACTAGCCTGTAGTCATTTTTCGTTGAAAGTTTCCGCATAATCGTTGGTTTACAGCAGCCACACCCATAATCACAATGTTCATCACATGTATGCGGCCATTCAATCACAATTTTTTCCTGTTCAAAATTGGCATGATTACAATAGACACGATCTGTAGACAATAAATCATTCAAAAGTGGTTCAACAAAGAAGTCCATCCCACCACTAACAATATAAATAGGAATATCTGCTTTTTTTGTAAAATCTACAAAATCACTGAATCCTGGACGAATGCCCGCTGTGTCCTTGACATATTGGATGATGTCATCCTTTAGATCGCTGTCCAGCAGGGAGAACATCTCGCCCACACCAGCAGAAATACTGATTTTTTGCTGAAGGACGCCATCTTTTAATGACTCCCAACCTGGCGGTGCAAACTTCTTCATGATTGAGATGATATTATCCGAGTTGGTAATCGTTCCATCAAAATCACAAAATATAATCGGTTTGATCATGCTTATAATCCTCCCCATAAGGCCAGCGCTTTTTGAAGTCCATGATCTTCCTTAGCTGCTAAAGATAATGATTTTCCAGCAAGTACAGCTTCTACCGCTGAACGGAATGCCTGTGCTCCACCCTTTGCACCATCAGGGTGACCATGGACACCTCCACCCGCATTTATCACGCTTTCTAATCCAAAATCTTTGATAAGATTAGGTACCATACCTGGATGTATGCCCGCTGATGGGACCGGGAAGGCCTTTTTCCATGATGGCTCATTTTTCGTCAAAGCTTCAGCAACCGCTAATGCCTCTGCTTTATCGAGTGCCACATTTCCGTATGGAGAAGGGAATAGGGATAAATCAGCACCTGAGAGCCTTGCCAACTTTCCAAGAAGAAGGGAATAGCTGACTCCATATAAAGCTGAGGAAGCTAATGCTCCGCTATATGCCGGATGAGCCATGATTGGTAGATTAATCCGATTGTTTTCACGTAAAGCCTGTAGTACATCTAATCCATATGTATGAACGTTAAATAATAAAGCATCGGCCCCAGCTTCAGCTGCACGCTCTGCTTTATCCATCAATTCGAATGTTCTCCCTGATAGATTCACAGCATATATAGTCCGATGACCCGTAGTTTCATAGACATCTTCCAAAATGGTCTTGCCCGTTCTTACTCTATCGAAAAATGGCGTCTGCTCTTGATCAAAGAGAATTTCATCATCCTTTACAAGATCGACCCCTCCCAGTGCCTGTTGCAATAATTGTTCATTGTGATAAGCAAGATCCCGACCTAACACCCCTTTAAAAATACTCATCACGAGAGGACGGTCAAATACATCAATTTTTTCCCTGATTCCAGTAATGCCAAATCGAGGACCTGGGAAGGCTTTTTGAATATCGCCAACAAAATCCAAATCTATCAATTTGATTTCCCCATCCAATGACAGTTTACCGAATACCGTCGTCAGGATGGCCGGTAGATCATTAGAAAAATTACCTGCAGGGTAGGCAATCTTGATTGTTGAACGGTACACTTTTTGACCGAAATAGAGATTAACTCGCCCTTCTTCAGGAAGAGGTGTTACGGAAATTACTCTCCCTTTATGTTTTTCCAATTGCTTCTGCACTAAGTGAGGCAGTTCTGTCCAAGTCCCTACCGTCAATCCTAATGCAATGCCTTCTGCTTTTTTTTCATGCTCTCCTTTGAAATCATGAAGTAAATACGTAGCGATTATTTCACTCATTTGATCACTCCTTATACGTTAAAGTCAATGTTGAAGTATTTCTTCATGTACCCAGCCCTGCTCATCTGAAAAAGAGTGATATTACCACAAATCTATTTTTGAGCAAAACACAAAAGCCCCTTCCTAAAGAAGAGGCTTTAAAAAGCCATCTTCTTATCTCCCAGCCGGATGGCTGCAAGAATTAGCACCGTGCCCTGTGGACCCAACAAGGATCCGGCGGAATTACCGCCCCATTTCACAATGGTATTACAGTCGGTTGCTGGGTTTCATCGGGCTAGTCCCTCCACCTGCTCAAAATAAGAAAATGCTATTATATTTTTGTTTGAGTATCTAATTTAAAGATTTAGAATTATCTTTATATTCTTTCATGCAATTCATACTTTGTCAATAGGTTTTAGCGATTTAAATCAATCAAACCTTACACTCACTGTTTTTCACCAAATAAGTTCAAGGCACCAATTCTTTCTACTGCTTCTTGAAGCCTCTCTTCTGAAGTAAGAAGTCCTACCCTGACATACCCTTCACCAAACTCACCAAAACCATTTCCTGGTGCAACGGCGACATGAGCTTGGGTTAATAAATGGTCCGCAAAGCTAGCGGATGTAAAACCTTCCGGGACCTTAAGCCATGCAAAAAAGGAAGCATCAGGAGCCTGGACATCCCATCCAATTGACCGTAATCCTTCAATCAATACATTTCTTCGTCCTTCGTACATGTCCACCAGTTCTTTTACGCAATTTTGTGAATCCAATAAGGCGCATTCCGCTGCTTCTTGTATGGCCGGAAAGAGGCTGACATAAAGATGATCCTGTAATAATTCGATTGCTTCGATGATACTTTCGTTACCAACAGCAAAACCGACTCTCCACCCTGCCATATTATAAGTTTTTGATAGTGTATAAATTTCTATTCCGACATCTTTCGCACCCTTTACTTGAAGGAAACTTAATGGTTTTTTTCCATCAAACCCTATTGCCCCGTAAGCAAAATCATGAACCACACAAATTGAGTGCTCTTTGGCCCTTATAACGGTTTCTTCAAAAAACTCTTCTGTTGCGGAAGCTCCTGTAGGATTATTCGGGTAATTCAAAAACATCATTTTGGCTTTTTCCAAAACTTTAGTATCTATTTCCTGGTAATTAGGGAGAAAATCATTTTCTTCCGTCAAGGGCATAATTTCTGTTTTAGCCTGTGCTAAGGCCACGCCTGACAAATAATCGGGATAGCCAGGATCAGGTACTAAAATTGTATCGCCTGGATTCAATAAGCACTGCGGTAATTCCACAAGGCCAGCCTTTCCACCAAATAGAATTGCCACTTCCGTTTTGGGGTCTAGCTTGACGCCATATTCACGTTCATAGAAGAGAGCCGCAGCTTCTTTTAAATATTGATGACCTCGGAAAGGAGAATATTTATGATTCATAGTATTTTCTGATGCTGTCTGCAGACTTTGCACAATATGACCTGGAGTAGGTTGATCTGGATTTCCCTGTCCAAGATTAATGACATCATGGCCTTGTGAAGATATCTTATTTACTTTTTCAACTAAAGAAGCAAAAAATTGCTTGGGAAGCTCCTGAAGAAGTTTGGATTTTTCGAATTGCACCATCTTTACACCTTCTCTGAAATTTCTTGAAATTCTAGTCACAAATGATATATGTTTATCATAATCTTGTAAAGTACTTTTTTACATATGGAGGTTTTAATATGAAATGGAAAATCGCCTGCCTACAAATGGAAATTGCCTTTGGACAACCGGATATTAATTTTCAGGTGGCAGAACAATGGATTGAAAAAGCTGCACAGTCTAAACCGGATATCGTCGTGCTGCCAGAACTATGGACAACCGGTTATGATTTAACGAGATTACAAGAAATCTCAGACGAGGAAGCGGAACAAACCATAACCTTTCTAAAAGCACTTGCAAAAAAACACCATATTCACCTTATTGGTGGCTCGATTGCAAAAAAAACCACGGAAGGTATCTATAACACAATGCTCATCATCGATAAAGAAGGCAAACTCGTAAAAGAATACGACAAGCTCCACCTGTTTCAATTGATGGATGAGCACCATTACTTACAACCTGGTGAAAAAGATGGATTATTTTCCCTTGATGAAAAAGTTTGCGCAGGATTCATTTGTTATGATATCCGATTCCCGGAATGGCAACGGGCCCATACGATACGCGGTGCGGAAGTTTTATTCATATCAGCCGAGTGGCCAAAACCGAGGCTCAGTCATTGGAGATCGCTGTTAATCAGTCGGGCCATTGAAAATCAAGCCTTCGTTGTTGCTGTGAATCGTTCGGGATCAGACCCCAAGAATGTATTTGCCGGACATTCCATAATCATTGATCCATGGGGTGAAATCATATGCGAAGCAGGAGAAGAAAAGGAACTACTACTAGGCACCCTAGATTTAGTCAAAGTAACGGAAGCAAGGAGTCAAATTCCGGTATTTGAAGACCGTCGTCCTGAATATTATTAATTTTACATTGACAAACTATTTGAAATATTGATATCATCTTATCGAAGATTAATATTTCTGAAAATAAAAACAATACTCTTATCAAGAGCAGGCTGAGGGATAAAGGCCCTATGAAGCCCAGCAACCGACTGTAATTCCATTGTGAAATGGGGCGGAAATTCCGCCGGATTAAAAAATCCACAGGGCACGGTGCTAAATCCACCAGAAAGCTTACTTTCTGGGAGATGAGAGGTTCGAAGATGAAACTTCTGCCTCTTTCTATATGAAAGAGGCTTTTTACATTATATTCTAAGAGCTGGAGGGAACGAAATGACTCAACCATCGAATTTTAAACTATTGACAAACGAAACGGCAATCGCCCTGACACAAAAACTTGGGTTAATCCATACAACTGACTCATTACATTGTAATGAAATTGGTGATGGAAATCTAAATTATGTTTTTCACGTTACCGACTCCGTCAACAATAAAGGAGTCATTATCAAACAAGCGGTTCCTTACGCAAAGGTCCTTGGCGAAAGCTGGCCATTGACTTTAAAAAGAGCGGCAATCGAAGCAAATGCACTTATTCAATTCCGAAGCTATTGTCCTGAATTTGTCCCACAAGTCTATTATTCTGATGAACAGCTTGCCATCACCGTCATGGAAGATCTATCACATCTTAAAATTGCCCGGAGCGGATTAATCAATGGAGATCCATTCCCCTTATTATCTAAACATATCGGTGAATTTGTTGCCAAGACCGCTTTTTATACCTCTGATTTCCATTTGGAACCTTCCGCGAAAAAAGAGGTTGCACGATACTTCACCAATCCTGAACTCTGCAAAATTACTGAGGTCTTCATTTTCACCGATCCTTTTTTGGAAGAGCATCCAGGGGAGTTTGAACCGGAGTTAACAGGGGCTGCCCAGTCTATCTGGAATGATGCTGAACTGTTACTTGAAGTAGCTAAATTAAAACAAAGTTTCGAATCCGAACAGGAAGCCCTCCTTCATGGCGATTTACATACAGGAAGCATTTTTGCAAGTGATACTGAAACAAAGGTAATTGACCCAGAATTCGCTTTTTATGGTCCTGTTGGATTTGACCTTGGCCAATACACTGCGAATCTTCTCTTCCAAGCGATAACACGTCCGGCTACTGAAAAGGAAGAGATTTTTACATATCTTAAGGATTTTATGGTTACGTTTGAAAAAACGTATTCAGCACTATGGAATTCCACTAACAAAAGTCCGTACAGCAAGATTGAGGGGTACCTTTCTTATGTACTCACCAAATTCAAAGGTGATGCATACGGCTTTGCAGGCTGCGAACTGATTCGAAGGACCATCGGTTTATCTCATGTTGCTGATTTAAACGGCATTGAGGATAAAGAAGCTAGAATTGCAGCTAAAACGGCTACCTTGAAGATTGGTGCCCATTTGATAAAAAATCGAAAAGAACTTAATATTCCCGCAGTAATTGAAGTCGTAAAGCAGCATACAGTAGCTTCATATTCAACCCTATAAAGGAGATATACATATGACAACAACAATACCACTACCCTATTCTGTTCAATGGAATGATACCTATATTACTTTGTTGAATCAGCAAGCCTTGCCATCAAAAACAGAATTCATCGAGCTTTTTACGGTTAAAGATGTCTATGAAAGCATCGTGACCATGAAAGTTCGCGGTGCTCCTGCCATCGGTCTCACTGCGGCATTTGGCGTAGCTCTTGGTGCGATTCAAGAAAACACTACTGATTTATGGCAATACAAACAAAATGTCACGAAGCATATTGCTAAACTCGCTTCTTCAAGACCTACAGCGGTCAACCTTTTTTGGGCATTAAAAAGAATGGAAAATACTCTACAAGCAGCCAAAAGCATACCTGCAGCAAAAAGTGCTCTCGTTTCGGAGGCAAAAAAGATATTTGCAGAGGATGAAGAGATGTGCCGGAAAATTGGCGAATACGGTCTATCCTTATTCAACGAAGGTGATTCTATCTTAACCCATTGTAACGCCGGTGGCATTGCCACCGCACGGTACGGAACAGCGCTTGCACCCTTCCATCTAGCCAAGGAGAGGTCCTTTCCTATAAAAGTTTATGCCTGTGAAACGAGACCAGTCTTGCAAGGGGCACGTCTTACGGCATGGGAACTCATGCAGGCAGGTGTGGACGTTACTTTAATCTCAGATAATATGGCTGCCCACACCATATTGCAAAGAAAAATTGGAGCCATCATTGTCGGCGCCGACCGTATTGCGGCAAACGGTGATACTGCCAATAAAATTGGTACATTAGGTTTAGCAATTTTAGCCAAACATTATGAGATCCCCTTTTATGTGGCAGCACCATCGAGCACTTTCGATTCATCTCTTGAATCGGGAAAATCCATTCCAATTGAAGAACGAAATGGGGATGAAATTACTTCCATACAGGGCATCAGGATTGCTCCGGACAATGTAAAGACGTTCAATCCTGCTTTTGATGTTACACCGAATTCACTTATTACAAGCATCATTACAGAAAACGGAATCATAACCCCCGATTACAGGAGTAATATCCCACTATTTGTTAAGTGAGTTATATGTAAACCGATACGTCAAAACAGACTTTTTAATGAAGTCTGTTTTATTTTCTTTATATTTATTCTGGCGAGGTTTATTTTGGTAGATATCTGAATAACTATTCCTCAAGCCTTCCTTAAATATAATTCGTTCCCCAAAAAAATGGCCTGTCAGCGATAACTGCTGACAGGCCATTGTAAAACAGACTATTTAATTTCCTTTTTTAAAACTTCCACCGCTTTTTTCACTTGAGTATCATTTTTAAGGATTTTATCCCTGATAACTTCCATCAATTTAACTGTTGTGTCGTCTTTAATGACACCTGTCTCTTTGATTTTATGATCGCGTTGGAATTCTTTGACTGCTAATTTTGTATCTTCATCAAAGTACTTATCTACTTTTCCCGGTTTATAACCAGCTACTTTCAGCATTTTTTCAGCAGCTTCCACTTCACTCGATGAATCAGACACTTTCAACACTTTGTCCGGCGAGATATATGGAAGAGTAGCATATTCAGGAAGTTTCACTTTGATATCTGGCTGTATTCCTTTTTTATGGATCCAATTACCTTCTGGAGTCAACCATTTTTGTGCAGTATATTTAAAATTGGAACCATCCTTAAAGTCTTCGGCTTTTTGTACAGTACCTTTCCCAAATGACTTTGTCCCTATTAACTGAATATCCGCCGATTCACTTACAGCCGCAGCAACGATTTCAGATGCACTGGCACTACCATCATCAATCAACACGACCACAGGTAATTTCATTTCTCCATTATTTTGCGATTTATAAACTTCTTTTTTTCCATTTCGATCCTCGACCTGAAGAATTACTTCTCCATTCGGGATAAATAAGTTTGCCATCGCTATGGCTTGGTCAAGCAATCCACCAGGGTTGCCACGCAAGTCCAATATAAGGCCTTTCATTTCTTTTTTATTCATATCTTCCAGAGCTTTATTTAACTCTTCAACCGTATGCTCAGAAAAACTTGTAACCTGGACTTTGGCGATTCCATCCTCCAGCATATCCGAATAAACCGTTTCAATCGGAATAGTATCACGCTTAATGGCTAAGGAAATCGGTTCCTTACCACCGGCTCTTGAGATGGAAAGCTCTACTTTCGTTCCTTTTTTACCTCTAATTTTCAAAACAGCTTCCGATGAGCTTAAACCCTCAAGGCTTTTGCCATTGACACTAAGTATGATGTCATTAGGCCTGACGCCTGCTTTTTCAGCTGGTGATCCTTTAATTGGGGAGACCACCATGATTTGCCCATCCTTTTCTTGAATCTCGGCACCGATTCCTTCAAAGGAAGATGAGATACTCTCGTGAAAACTTGATGCTTCCTTCTCATCCATATAAGTGGAATAAGGATCATCCAATGATTCAATCATCCCATTTATTGCTCCATCCACCAGTTTGTTCTCATCGATTTCTTGATAGTAATTACCTTTTATCGTATCGTATGTAGCAAACAACTTTTCAAATTCAGAATGATTATTCGGTGCTAATGACTCTACTTTTTCATCTCCAAAGGTCAGCGCAATAGTAGTAATTCCTGCGGTTAAAAATATGAGTAAGAAAATACCCATAATAAACGTAAACTTCTTTATTTTTACAAATTTTCCTTCATCTTTAGGCTGTTGTCGATTTTCTTCTTCCACTGAAGCTTCACCACTTTCATTCTTCATGACAATATAAACTAATACAACCTATTTTAACAGCTTTTTTGCAATTCGAAAAACTTAAGTTATCAAATTTTATGTAAATGCATTCTATGTAAGTGCAAAAAATACGGACACCAAGGATTAAATAAAAAACTAAATAACGATCTTAGTCTTATTTAATCCTGGTTACCCGTAATTAGTTACTGCTTATAGTCAATCTTTAATGGCTGCTTCTAAAGATACCTCAATCATCTCGTTAAATGTTGTTTGGCGCTCTTCGGAGGTAGTTTCCTCACCTGTTAACAGATGATCGGAAATCGTTAAAACAGAAAGTGCTTTACGACCAAACTTAGCAGCGAGCGTATATAATGCAGCCGATTCCATTTCTATAGCAAGGATTTGGTACTTGGCCCACTTTTCTAATTCGCTATTATCATTGTAAAATTGATCTGCCGTAAACACGTTACCAACCTTTAATTGCAAGCCTTTCATCAATCCCGCATCATATGCATTTTTAAGCAAATCAAAATCCGCTGTAGGAGCATAATCCACGCCACCGAATGTCATCCGGTTCATTTGTGAATCTGTTGATGCACTCATTGCCAGGATTACATCCCTGACCTTCACATCTTTTTGAATGGCCCCTGCAGTACCGACACGGATAAGTTTTTGTACATTGTAACTACTCATCAGTTCATTAACATAGATTGAAATAGAAGGGACTCCCATTCCTGTACCTTGAACGGAAATACGTTTCCCTTTATATGTACCTGTATAGCCAAACATGTTTCTAACTTCATTGTATAGTTTAGCATCCTCTAAAAATGTTTCTGCAATATATTTTGCACGTAACGGATCCCCAGGAAGCAAAACCGTTTCAGCTATTTCATTTTCTTTAGCACCAATATGTACGCTCATTATTAAAATTCCCTCCTTGACTAGTGGTTGAAATGACATTCCCAATTACTATAACATACCAACCCCTTGTAAGGAAAACAGAACTTCTTTGTTTAAACGTAGAAAGAAAGAAAAGAGGATGTTTCATCTCTTGATTTATGGTAAGACCGCAACAAAACGGCGGAAATCCGCCGTCTTTTTTTGTTGTTTTAAGGAGTAATGGCCAGGAAAACGCCCATTGATAGATGATACATCACTCATCGACTTCTTCATCAATAATACATTTTTCAAGAAGGTATTCGAATGTGATGTCAGCAAGATCTTCAACTTCAGATTCTTTTGGAAGATAGCCCCGCTTCAACAATTCTTGGAAAAAGAATTCAGCTATCTCCTCTGTATCAATAAAAACCTCAATTTCTCGCAAATCATCGCCCCCTTAATTAAAGGTGTATGAATGTACCGTCATAAATATTCCAGTAGTCCATTTTCTACCATAACCTTTTTGAACCTACTTTATTAATTGAATTCTTCATTAGCCTTAACACTGCATTGGCAAGTACTACATGTATAAATTTTCATTGAGACAGCCCTTTTATTTCGTATGTTCTTTTTTATGACCTGGATACATTTCTTCGGCGGCTTTCTCAATTTTATCAAGCGCTATTTTCATGATATGTTGATATTCATCATCGCCAAATTGATTAAAAAGCTTACAATAGTCATTATATAAGTCTAACAGTCCATCAATCATTTCCTTTTTTTCATTTTTTGTCATAGTCATATCTCGCTCACCTTTACCAGGGTTGTTTTTTTTAGCAATGATAGTAAGCTCGTTATTCTTTTTAGGTAGTATCAGCCCTAATTTTTGAATGATTGCATCTGCTCGTTTGGCGTCGGCTATTAACGTCAACTCTTCTTCGTGCGCTTCCAGCCATTCCCCGTCGGAGATACGTGATAATTCATATATCACATCTTCCCAGGCATTCTCTTTATAGCGCCAAATCTCTGTTCGATAGCCTATTATCTTAAAATAATCATACTCATACCCATCGACCTGGACTAAATCACCGATAATATATTTATATTCAATATCAATTTGTTCCTGTTGATACAGGATTTCTCCTTCGTACTCAGTAATTGACTCTAGAGTTTTTTCAATATATAGGCCTTCACTGTAATTTACTTCATACACATAAGAACCCTCGAGATATTTTATATCGGTTATATTCCCGACTGTCCCATACATTATAATTACGACTGTATCGCCTAATTTGAATTTCGGCTGGTTTTTCTTGCCCATAAGAGACATCCCCCAATATGGTCCTTATCGTTTGATTAGTAAATTATATGCATGAACAAACAAGGTGGTTAATAGAAAAGAGGGGGCATTTTACTCATTTAGATGGGTAATGCAAACAAACCGCCTCTTTAAATGAGACGGTTTGTTGTCGGAATCGTCAAGATCACTTCTGTACCTTGTCCATATATACTATCAATTTGAAACTTGCCTTTCAGTTCGTCCATGATTTGGATGCATGTAGCCACTCCCAAACCATTTCCTTTTGTCTTTGTCGTATAAAAGGGCATTCCAATATTCTTTAAATCTTCAGGTTTAATTCCTTTCCCATTGTCTCGAATTTTCAACTGAACATAATGAGAAGCGACCTCGACTGTTATGTCTATCTTTCCTTTTGACTCGATGGATTCGCAGGAATTATTCAGGACATTAAGAATAACTTGGCGTAACCTGTTTTTATCAGAATATGTATATACAGGCTCTGTCAATGAATGAACAATCGTTACATTAGAATTTAGATTAGAAGTGGTATAGACGACCACAAGATCATCAATGAAATCTTTTAAGTCCAAATTCTCCAATTCAAGTTGGTGAGGTTTAGCTAAATCCAGTAATTGAGTAACAAAAATATTTACCCGGTCCACTTCCCCAAGCATAACTTCACTATACTTCTCGATTAGCTCTTTTTCATAATCCTGACTCTTCAACAGTTGGAGAAAACCTCTGATTGTCGTCAATGGATTCCTAATTTCATGTGCCACTCCTGCAGCCAGCTGTCCGACATATTTTAATTTCTCGGTACGAACAATTTCCCGTTCCCTATCCTTTATCGTATCCATCATCCTTTGAAAAGCGTGGTTCAACTTCTCCATTTCTTCAAAGCTTTTTTTATTTGAAACAACGAACTCTTTTCCCTGAACGAAATCTTCAGTGGCTTCCACAAGATCATGTACAGGTTTCACCAGAGAACTTGTAAGTAAATAAACACCTAAAATGATGGATGCAAGCACAATTGTGTATATGGATAGATAGCGAGACAAGAGATCGTTTAACGGCTGATATACCTGCTTTTTATCAGCGCCCACCACCACAAACCATTTATTTTCCGTTTGGGCAATTGTATGTACATACTGTATGGAGTATATTTTTTCGCCATTTTCCGCACTAAATAAGTCCTCTGATTTAGCGGATTCCAATAACTGTTCTTTTGTAAGACCCATATCCTCTAATGTTGAGCTCTCTTGTACACCGTGTGGATCGTTTTTGGAAATCATGACTCCATCCTGATTAATCATGTAGAAGTTCACAGGGTATTTTTCACTAATGTCATTGGCCTTTTTCTCCATCATTTCCCAAAGACCTGACAACCGAAAGGCTGGAGACACAATACCGATCATTTCTCCCTTACGATCGTTCACCGGTGCACTTAAAGCTATAATCGGTTCAGAAAATGCTTTCGTTTTATAAACGTCTGAAAGAAATCCTTGACCCTTTAGGCTTTCTTTGAACCATATTCTATCAGCTAAATTGGCCCCAATCATTTTATTGGAAGTATCAGCCACGACCCTTCCTTCCAAATCCACATACACGGCACCATAATATTGTTCTTTTGCATCTGTGAATCTCTTCAATTCATCAGTCTTCTCTTCTGTAGAAGATTCAGGATTGATCAATATCGAATTTCCACTCAATAAATTAACATCACTAATTCGTTCATTCATATAACTATACATTTCATTTACGATATTAAGAGAACCTGAATTCAGTACATTCTTTGCTTCTTTAGCAAGCAAGGAACGTTGTGATTCATAAGAAATCATTCCCAATATCAAAACAGGTAAGCTTGAAATAATTAAAGAATAAAACAAAATTCGGGCTTGAAGGCTTTTAAACATCCTTCGGCTCCCCCTATCCCTGATTCTCTATAGCAGTCCTTCTTCTATTTGGACATATTGATCCCATAATTGATCAAATATAGTCATGCTATCTAAATAATCACCATTCAACTCCAAGTAACTGCTCACTTCATGATAGTCATCCGATTGCTTAGGAAAACTGTGATCCTCATAGGCGTAATTGGCAAATTTTATAATATCGTCAATTTCCTTGGGCTGCCGATATTTCATTAAAAATAAGTAAAATGGTCTCATGTTGAGCCCCCTTATCAAAATACTATGATTTAAATCCTAATATATCGGAAACTAACGCTTTCGTCTACCTATCCCTTTAGACTATATAATCCACTTCGATACTTTATCATGAATTTTGTTTTTTAAATAGTTCAAATCTTAGGGCGTAGATAAAAGTTTTCTCATTTATTTTAGATTCCTTTTATGTCTCATACCGGAAACCTAATTGGTTCTCCAAGCTAAAGGCTTGTATTAAAGAACATTAAATTTGGGTCCGCATAAAAAAGTTCCCTTTTATATTCCCTTTTTCCTACACTTTATGCCTAAATATTGTACAATTTCTCGTCTGTTACAATTTTAGACAACCCACCTTTCTTCGAGTGGCTATTTCTTTAGAAACCACAACGATCCTTATTATCAGTCTATTTTGCCGGTTTTATCTTTGATGGATGCAAAAAAAAACACCTATCCAATCCTTTGATCAGAAAGATGTTTTGTCATATATTATCGTTTTAATTTTTTATAGGTTTACTCATCCTATGAAAAATCAAAATAATTTCGTTTCAGCATTCGCTTCATTTTTAATAATTCTTCATACGTGGTCTGCTTTTCTAGCTGTTTCGTATCGATTAAAAACAACTGGTCTTCAATTTCCTTCACAATCTGGTCATCTTGAAAAAGAGCATGACAATTTTCACAATAGGATGATGGTGTTTCGGTAATCTCAACTGCTCTCGTACCATCCGGTAATTCCCAATAAACCGTTCCTGTTATCGAAGATAGTTTTCCTGTTTCACACCATGGACACATTTTCACTTACTCACCCTCTTCCTTTTCCTTTTCCTGTTGGGGCGTTAGGTTTTTTATTTGCTGTGCCTGAAATTTCTTTTCTTTTAGCTGATCACGTTTTTCGCGCTGGTTTTTTAGGGAGGCATGTTCTGGGTTGGTAACATATTTTTCACGGCGGTTCATCCGCTTAAGACCTTCTGGTACTAAATTGAATTGTTTGTCGTTCATCAGCCCGGATATCCCCGAATCTGACTGCTTTGCTTCCACATCGGGATAAACCCCATTGAAGTAATCGTCTGCAAGTCCTGGTGTATATCGCTCCGGTTCAGGATAGGTTGTGATTACGCCTTCAAAATTCCGTAAAACGGTCTTGGTTGGGGATTGAGAGAGGATGTAATTTGGTTGTAAAGTGATTTTCCCTCCCCCACCAGGTGCATCAACAACGAATGTTGGTACTGCATAACCGGATGTGTGACCGCGTAAGCCTTCAATGATTTCGATGCCTTTTGATATAGGGGCGCGGAAATGACCTATTCCTTCCGACAAATCGCATTGATAAATATAATAAGGGCGAACACGAATCTTGACAAGATCATGCATTAGCTTCTTCATGATCGGTACACTATCGTTAATGCCAGCTAGTATCACTGCTTGATTGCCAACCGGCACACCGGCATCGACCAACATCTCACACGCTTTCTTGGATTCTTCCGTAATCTCTATTGACGTATTGAAGTGCGTATTTAACCAAACCGGGTGATATTTCTTTAAAATCGCACACAGGTTATCAGTGATTCGCTGGGGAAAAACAACAGGAGCCCGCGTTCCAATCCTGATTATTTCCACATGGGGGATTTCCCTTAAGTTTTTCAAGATGTATTCTAGGATGGTATCGTTAATCAATAACCCATCTCCACCAGAAATAAGTACATCCCGGACCACTGGGGTATCTCTTATATAATTGATTGCTGCATCTAATTGTTTTTTGGGGACGCCCATACCAATTTGGCCTGAAAAACGTCTCCTCGTACAATACCGGCAATACATGGAGCACTGGTTCGTCACCAAAAATAGGACACGGTCTGGGTAGCGGTGAGTCAATCCCGGTACTGGTGAATCTTCATCTTCATGTAGGGGGTCTTCCATGTCATATTTGGTTTTATGCATTTCTTCCGAGATTGGAACAGACTGCATCCTTATGGGACACCTTGGGTCTTCTTTATTCATGAGTGAAGCATAATAGGGGGTGATATTTAATGGAATCGTTTTTGTGGAGATCCTTACCCCTTCCTCTTCATCAGGGGTAAGATCGATTACTTTCTTCAAATCATCCACATTTCGTATGGTATTTGTCAACTGCCATAACCAGTTGTTCCATTGTTCATCTGTAACATCTTTCCATAGCTCTATATCTTTCCAATTACGGTCTGGTTTGTATAAGTCAAATAACATAATGATACCTCCTAAGTCTTGATAGTAGTATTTAATGCAAGTAGGGTGCCAAAATTGCCCACAAACTAAAATATGAACGGTAAAAAATCCGGTAGCCCGGATTTTTTACCGTTCATATATGTTTTTTGATTTTATATTGGAGAGTCTGCCTTGGGATGTTCAAAAGTTTCGATGCTTGAAAGACATTCCCATCGGTTTGCAAAAGCGCCTCGGATATCAATTTTGTTTCCATCTTCTTCATGGCCTCGCGCAAAGGTAAGATCTTCCTATCAGAATCCGTGCTATGTTTTAGAAACGGAGGCAAATCGTCTATTGTCAAAACTTCCTTTTCGGTATGAATCATCATGTACTCAACGGTATGCTTGAGCTCCCTTACGTTACCTGGCCATTGATAGGTATGTAAGACTGCTTTCGTCTCGTCATCGACACCACTAATCGATTGATTTAATTTCTGATTAAAGTATGAAATAAAATGATTTGTCAGCAATAAAATATCAGCTGGACGATTTCTTAGTGGGGGTAGCTCATAGCTTAAAACATGTAAGCGATAAAATAGATCGTCACGAAGTTTCTTTTCTGCAACAGCCGTCTTCGGGTTAACATTCATCGCAGTCATGATTCTCACATCCACTTGAATGCTCTTGGCTCCCCCTATCCTCCTAACAAAACCATCCTCCAGCACCCGTAGCAGCTTAGCCTGTAAATCGATTGGCATCGATTGCAATTCATCAAGAAATAAAGTCCCTCCATTCGCCAGTTCAAATAACCCTTGACGCTCAACCGCTCCCGTATAACTACCTTTCGAGGTGCCGAATAATAGCGAGTCCAATAGATTTTCAGGAAGTGCCGCACAATTTTGAGCAATAAACGGCTCATTTCGCCTATTAGAGTTTTGATGAATACTTTGAATGAAAAGTTCCTTTCCGACTCCACTTTCACCATATACTAAAACAGAAGATGATGACCGAGCGGCCTTTTTCCCTAGTGTAATCAACTCCTTAAACGCAGTGTCCTGGGTTAGAATATCAGCGAAGGTATATAAGGTCCCATTTGTCATTGCTTTTTTTTCTTTGCCTGTACTCGTTTTAAGGGAGCCTTCCAAATCTGCTAATCTTTCAGATAGTTGTTTCAAGCTCGAATAATCTTTCGCAATTTCTATTGCGCCCATAATAAAACCATCTACATAAATAGGGAGAGTTGTATTGAATGTTTCTATAATTCTGCCATGTGCATTCACATACGACTGCTTGTGGTGGTAGATGGGCTTTTCTAATTGGATCACACGCAACAAGGTTGAAGATTTATGGGTTAAGGAAGGAAACGCTTCAAGCAATGGTTTTCCCAGCACTTCCCCTACCTTCATTCCATCATGGTTAGCTGCCACTTCATTATAAAAGATAGTTTGACCTTTTGGATCAATGACATGAATTCCCTCATCTATGCATGCTAGAATTGCTTCTAAGACCTCATTTGTATTCAAACGTTCACTTATCAATGTCTCCCCCCTCTCTTAGTTCCTTATTTCATGTATATGAAACAATGCCGAAAACTTGTCAAAAATCCGCCTAAAAACGGGCATTCAGGTATCATTCTTCACCCATACGTTCATATCTTCCATTTTGTCAAAAATAAAACAATTATTAGCTAACCGCCCTCGATAACGATAACCATGTTGATGCAGAGCTGCATTCATTCCAAATGAGAGGGAGCGTGCGATTGAATAGATGCAATAAACCCCATGCGAGATAAGGTATCTTTCAAGCTTCTCAATCAAGTGCTTCATTAAACCATACTGCCGGTATTCAGGCAGTGTCGCACAATCCGTAATTTCTGCATTATGGTATAAATCATTTATTTCAGCAGATGCCGCACTCACGATTACTCCTTCATGTTCGAAGATATAAAAGACCGTTCCACTTTCCATGCACTTCTTTACATATAAAGGATCATTCATCGGTGTTGGGTATACTTCGAACACTGTGCGGTACAATCTGGCAAGCATCACAGCATCCGTTTCCAGTGCCTTCCTTCCATGATAGGTGGGTGGGGGAGCATCTAGCCCCACTTTTAAAGGAAGTCTCTGCACACTAGCGAGAATTTGGTCCTCTTTTACCCAATAGGAACTGTTTCTCCGCTCAACGTTGGTGTATTTAACGAGGAAATAACAATCACTTCCTAAGAAGAACTTATCGATGCTTCCCTCATATAAAAAACCTCGTCCCAATAACTCAGGTACATTTTCTTTTCGTGCCTTGAAGATGATTTTCTCCGCCGATATTTTTTCTGCCACTTTTAAGGATTCATCTATGCACTCTTGTAAGTTTCCTAGATAATCATCAACCCGTACCCGCTTATTAAAACGATCCAAGGTAATATGTAATGTAGAACGTGATAATTGTAACCTTTCTTCAACGATGTCCATCCAACTCTCTCCTTTCGTCGCTTTCAAATCATTGTAATAAAGGGCCTAACCCTATTTACGGATCAGACCCGGAGCCGGGAATCTTTTACCTTTGTCCCTCAACTCCACACCATTCTAATATAGTCAAAGCAATGATCTCGGCTGTTTCGATTATTCTATCCACTTCGATATATTCATTGGCGTCATGTGCCAATTTCGTTTCTCCTGGTCCGAACACCACTACGGGAATCGACCCGACCGTGGATAGGTACCCTCCATCTGTTCCCCATGGGGAAGCTTCAATATCCGGCTGTTCACCCATCACTTTTTCATATTGCGTTGAAAGGGCTTGCATTAATGGATGATTTATTTCAAGGCATCCCGGCAGCCACCTAGCCCCGAACCACTCCAATTCTATCGGTTTTTCCTTGAACCACTTGTCTGTATGGTTCAGAGCGTCAATCCGGTTTTTCAAAGAGAGCTGTGCCGCTTCCATCGTTTCCATTGGGGAAACGCCAAATCTGCCCTCTATAATGGCAGTATCCGGCACAGAGGAAGGCCAATTCCCACTTTGGATGCTCCCAATATTTATCGGGATGGGAATCGGAATGTTACGATAAAGTGGATGATCCATCTTCTCGTTACGCTCCTGTTCAAGTTTCTTCATTTCCTCCATCACACTATAAGCTTTATCTATTGCACTTAGTCCCTCATAGCGAGTACCTCCATGTGCTGATTTCCCTTTAATTTTCAATCGAAACCACATCGATCCTTGTTGTAACGGGAATAATTTCATATTCGTCGGTTCTGGAATAATTGCTCCATCCGCTTGATATCCCCTCAATACTGCGGCGAGCGAACCCGCGCCCCCACTTTCCTCTTCAATTACACTTTGAAATATCACATCACCCTTTAATCGTATGCCCGTTTCAACGATAGATTCGAGCGCCAATAACAAAGAAACATTCCCGCCTTTCATATCCGTCGTTCCCCGCCCATACACTTTCCCGTTCTCTACCTTTCCGCTAAATGGATCATCGTGCCACGCTGATATATCACCTTCAGGAACCACATCTATATGGCCATTCAAAATAAGCGATTTACCACCACCACTTCCCTTCCTCACTGCGACAAGGTTTGGATTCCCTTTAAAATCTTTACGATCGCAATAAAAATGGGGATGATTTCGTAATTCACCATCCCCAATCTCCCATAGATCGATATCAAGACCTATCTGTCGGCACTTTTCGACTACAATGGCTTGTGCACTCCCTTCCTGCCCTCGTTTGCTTGGTTCCTGCACTAATTTTTGTAGTAATTTTATTCCATCATTTCTATGCTCCTTCAACCACATACTGATTTTCTCTTCATACATACCATATCCTCCTCGCTCATTCGTTTAAAATACAAAGGTCACTGGACACTTGAACATAAGCTTCTGTTCTATTTTTGACTTCTTCTATAGTCGTTGAAGAGAATAAATCAGTTAAGAGGAGACCTTCTGGAGTAACAGAAAACACGCCAAGCTCCGTGATGACCATATGTACACATCGTTTGGCCGTTAATGGCAAAGTACATTCCTTCACTAATTTAGATATGCCATTTCTGTCACCATACTCCATTAAGACAATGACCTTTTTCGCCTTTGCAGCAAGTTCCATTGCCCCGCCCATTCCGGGCACCCTCTTTCCAGGCACAATCCAATTAGCCAGATCACCATATTCACTCACTTGCAGAGCACCCAGAATCGTAACATCCACCCGGCCACGACGAATCATGCCGAAGGCAATCGTACTATCGCAAAATGATGCCCCTTCTCTGATTGTTATCGGAAGGCCACCTGCATTACAAAGATGTGCATCTTCCAGGCCCATTGCAGGCGTACTGCCCATTCCAACTATTCCATTTTCAGCATGAAACATCACGCGATGATCAGCCCTTAGATGATTCGGCACTAATGATGGAATCCCAATCCCTAAGTTGACCAACATGCCATCACTGATTTCAACAGCTGCTCTTTTGGCTAATCGATTCCTGGCTTCGGCTCCCAAACCCATTTCCAATCGACTCCTTTTGATGGAATGATATAATCTACAAAAGCACCAGGAACAATGATTCTCTCTGGATCCAGGGAACCTAGCGGGACGATTTCTATAACTTCGACCATCGTGATTTGTCCTGCAGTCGCTACAAGAGGATTCGTATTTCGAGCACTTTTATCAAATACCAAGTTGCCATAAGGATCTGCCGTTTCTGCGTAAACTATGGCGATATCGGCAGTCAAGGCAGGTTCAATAAGGTACTTTTTACCGGCAATTATTACCGTTTGTTTATCTTTAGAGACGGTACCGTTATCCAGGCCGATATCGGTTAAAATCCCCCCAAGGCCCATTCCCCCGGCACGGATGCGTTCGACGAGCGTCCCTTGCGGGGAAAACTCCACTTCCAGCTCCCCATTATTCATGAAAAGACCAGCATTGGGATTGGAACCTATATGTGAAGCAATGATTTTCTTTGCGCGTTTATTCGTCACAAGCTTCCCGATTCCGATATCCGGAAACCCCGTATCATTTCCGATTAAAGTTAAGTTTTGTACACCCGTCTCCAAAATTAAGTTGATGAGTCCCGGGGGGGTGCCTATGCCCCCGAACCCGCCAAAAAGAATGGATTGCCCATCTTTAAAGAAATGGGCAACATCTTCAAAATTACAAATTTTATTGAATGAGTTTTCATACATACCAGCTCACATCCTTATTAAGACGACGGAGATCCTGGCAGGATCTGTTCTTTGAATTGAAGGAGCGTAGAGTCCATTCTTCTTAGCAGTTCAGTGCATTCATCCTTCGTGATGGTTAACGGCGGAGATATGATGATGGCAGCACCATCTATGCCATCAAGTCCCGCTGCCGCAGGGTATAATATAATTCCATTTTCCATGCCAGCCTTTATGATTTCATTTGTCACATCCATCGTTTTTGGAAAGGGGGTCTTCGTTTTCTTATCCTGGACAAATTCCATTCCAATTAATAGGCCCATACCGCGCAAATCTCCAATAAAAGAGTACTTCTTAGCAAGCTCTGTTAATCCGATGATTAGTTCCTTCCCGCTCTTGGCAGAGCGTTCAACCAGATTGTTTACCTCTATATATCTCAAAACGGCAAGCGCTATGGCACACGACAACGGATTGGCACTAAGCGTATGCCCTCCCATGATTGAACGGGATCCATTCAAAATGGGTTCCAATACTTTTTTTGTCACAACAGTGGCAGCGATAGGAGTATACCCCCCGCTTATTCCTTTTCCAAATGTAATGATATCCGGCTCTACCCCCCAATGTTCCAAAGCGAGCATCTTTCCTGTACGGCCGAATCCAGTCATGACCTCATCAGCAATGAATAGGATGTCATGTTCTTCACAGATTGCCTTAATTTTTTGATAATAACCATCAGGCGGAACGATGGCTGCACCTGCAGCCCCGATTACCGGCTCTGCTATAAATGCCGCTATATTATCGGCGCCTATGCGCCTGATTGATGCTTCTAAGTCCAAAGCACAAGCCATTCCACATGTACGATGATCTAAATTATACGGACAGCGGTAACAATAGGGAGGAGCAACAGAAGGGTATGATTCAAGTAAGGCGGTAAACCGCTCTCTACGTAACGGATGACCAGACATTGAAAGAGCGCCAATCGTGATGCCATGGTAGCTCATCCATCTGGAAATGATTTTTTGTTTCTTGGGTTGCCCTTTTTCCTGCCAATGTTGGATGGCTATCTTCAACGCGGTTTCAGTCGCTTCTGAACCACTATTTACGAAGAAACTATAAATGAGTTCCCCTTTTGTAAAATCGGTTATTTTTTGGGCAAGTTCCTCTGCGGCTTCACTCGTAAACTGAGATCGATACACAAAGGATACTTGATTTGCCTGGCGGGCCATGGCGTCTGCAACTTCCTGCACCCCATGGCCAATGTTTGAAGTTACAGCACCAGAAGATGCATCGAGATAGTCCTTCCCTTCTTTGTCGTACAAAAAGACTCCCTTCCCATGACTAATAGTCGGATAGGCGCCGCCGAGGAACGGCTTTATCAATGAAGACTGCTCCATAACCCCACTCTCCTTCTTGAGAAACCAACTATGTCCTATTGTAAAGTCTATGTCCCCAGTTAAGAAATCTTGCTAAGGAATTGATTCTCCTCTTTTAAACTAGGTTTATATGGAAATCGTAACAACCACTCCATCAAACTCCAAAGTCAATTCCTTAATCACCTGAAAATTACGGATGTAAATTTGCCAATACTTAAAGCCCCGTTCATCCGCAACCACCCCAGGCGCCTCCAACTCAACCATCACCCCACACCCTTCCCTAATAAAATTCCAAACTTACCGAAGTAGGCTTGGAAAGTTCAACTAACCCCAGAACGAGTCCAGGGTTAAGTTGAATAGTTATTAAACACATTTATATATGCGTTATTAAAACAAAACCTACTCAGATAGCACTTCCAGCACGGGTAGCTGCTCCAACGGAATGGTCCCCACAGTCACGTCTTCAATTTTCTTCGTTTGTTTTTTCCTTTTCCGTACAACCAGTGAGCAACAATGGTGAAACCCCCAGCACACAGGTTGAAAGTTACGCTCTAATAATGAAGCATATCTGGTAAGGAAACATATAGCACCTCTACCATTAACTTGAATGATCGATATTTGGCAGCACTTATCCAGAATTATGACGTAGCGACAGACACCTCAGTGGATCCTTATAATAAGTCAGAAATAGAAAGCCTGAATCTTTCATTTATCTTTAGCGTCTATTCATGGGTAGGCGTGTTTTTAAATCGAGGCTATGGTGATATTGTTGGTTTTCTCGCTAAACTAATTAACCGAGCAAGAGAACTCAGTAATTCACAAAAAAGAAATTACTTGAAATTACTGGTTTTAACTTTATCTCCGTTGGTTCTTATGGTAAATTTTTGTAAAGGAGGAATATTATAATGAATTTTAAAAAATTAACTCTATTGGTAGTTCCAATACTGTTCATTGCCACAACCATTTGTTCTCAAGAAATATATGCCAATAGTTCAGGTCAAAATGTTCCAAACGACAATAAGAATCAAATGGCAAGCTTAAATATGGGTGCATCTAATACTGATTCAAACAAAATATTCACTGAAAAAGAAAAAAGAGAACTTCAAAATGAAATAACCGACAGTTCAGATGAATATGGAATTGTAAATGCAGGATTAACCACTGATCCCACTCATACACTATATTTCAGTTCAAACGGTTATAATAATCATTATTATACTCAAATTTTCGAAGGTCATATTAACCTACATAACGATCATAAAAAAATTGAGAAGCAAGGAAAATGGAGTTTAGTACCAGACTCTCGATTTTCAAGTGAACCACAACAGAAAAAATATATTATAGCTGCTTCGGAAACAACATACAAAAATAAACCATTCACAATTATTATCCAAACTTATGATATTCAAACAGACTCTTATGCATCCCCTTATACTAAAACTGAGATTTTAAATTTTGCAAATTCCTTACAAGTAGAGGCATTAATTAAAAGTTATGAGTAAGGTTAAATAGGTATAAAAAGCAAATAGTTTGTAAACGAAAAACCAACAATGAAAAAGAAAAATCCATTTCTGTAGGAATATCCAACAAAAAGGGTAAGAAAAAAGTGTATCCACTAGAGATACACTTTTTTCTTATAATGAGCTATTTTTCTTTTCTTGACGAATCGATTCCAAAAAGCTTTCATCCTTTAAAACAGCCAACACATTTTTATAGAAAACCGTTTTATCAATAACTGAAGTATGTACGTACTCATACTCTTTTAAAGATGGATGACGTAATACATCTTTCATGCAAGAAAGACAAACTTTTTTTGTACCTAGCTTATAGTAATTCAAGTTGCTTGCATCCCCATTGGAAGTATCTTCGTTGCAAACGAAACATGTGTGGCTTACCCGACCTTTTTTATTATATTCGGATAAAGCCCCTTCTAAACGAATGGATGCCGGAATTGTTAATAACACATAATCACCTTTTCTATTTTAAATCTCTTAGTATTATATCAGAAAAATAAAGAATTTGAACTATTAGCCTCATATTCCCTAATAATGCTTGTAAAATAGGAAAATATGCAGGGATTAAACAGAATTTCAGCCTTTCATCCTCTTAAGCCACCATACTAGTAAACATCTATCTTACATCCCACTTTTTATGGGAGGATGGTTACACTTGCTTTTCCGTTCCTTACGGTCATTTTTACATTTTCGCCTATCGGAATAGTAGCAAATGGATGCACATGTCCAAAATTCGCATTGGCTATGACAGGAATGCCCTTTAACTCCTGCTTGGTGGCAATGATTTGCTGAAGTGCGTAAGGTGTCATCCCGGAATTATTTTGGAACCGTCCTATGATTACTCCCTTGATGCCAGTGGCATCAGGCAACTGTAACAAAGACTGTAAATCTCGGTCAAAACTAAAAGGATGGCTTTCTTCATCATCTTCGATAAAGAGAATGCGGTCCCGTAACGAAGGCATAAACTCTGTTCCTTGCAAAAGGTTAATCGTACAAAGGTTACCCCCTAAGATTGTACCAGTAGCGTCCCCCTCCTGTATGACCATGTATCCCGAATTTGGATGGAAGGTACGGTCATCCTGCTCGAGGTGCCATGAATCATCACTCCATGTTTCACTTTGTTCCAATTCAAAGGCCTCATCCTGAAGAACGGCTTTTTTAAAGTACTTCATTGTATAATCCAGCCCAGCCTTCATCCCGAATGTAGAGAAATGAGGACCAGAGTATGTAATCAAACCTGTTTTTTGATAGATGGCCAAACTTATGGCCGTTATATCACTATATCCCATCAACACTTTAGGATTTCCCTTAATTAAATCGTAGTCGATATAACGAAGCAATTGGTTGGCATTGTATCCACCAATGCTGGTAAAGATTCCTTTAACAGACGGATCCCTAAACGCATCATGTAAATCCTCAATCCTATCTTCAATCGAATTCGAGAAAAAGTCGTCATGTACCAAAGCAGTCTTACCATATGTCACTCTAAAGCCAAGCTCAACTAATCTTTCCTCTGCCAGTCTGCGTTGTTCACCTTTTACAATCGCCAGACTTCTCGATGGTGCAATAACTCGGATTTCATCCCCCGCTTTTAAACGAGAAGGTTTCATATCTCTTTCCCCCTATTTATATCACATCTTAAATTATTTTAGCAGATATGTAGAGCAAAGCAAATCGTGACTCACTAACGATTATACCACAAATGAAACGTACGTTCTTACTTTGAGGATCTTACTGATATTTACAGTTAGGCTATCAGTTATTAAATACTTCCCGTCAAGGTTACCTGTCATGTAGATGATTTACTACATTAAGAAAAGACCAGCTTTACCAACTGGTCTTTTAGTGTCTTATTTAGCAGCAGAATGATGCGCCGATGATTACCAACAGAATGAATAAGACAACGATCAATGCGAAGCCTGAGCCAAATCCGCCACCGCAACCGCCACCATATCCTCCACCATAACCATAACCGCCGCCGCAGCCGCCACCATATCCTCCACCATATCCGTACATAAAGTTTCACTCCTTCTTGATTTCTGTTTTCTCTTTACATCCTTACCATATGTCGATACGCCCGCCTTGGTCTGTGTATTTGCCCATTTTTTTTTATTTAAGCAAAAACTCCTCAATTTCTTCTATATTAATCATTTTTAAACTTGAATAGAAACTTCAATTTTCTAAATAGAAAAACGGAATTTAACCTTATTGTGTTACGCTTAATTTACGATATAATAAAAGAAAATGTGCTTTCTATATAGGCCAAAGTGTGTAGTTACTCTTAACTTACTCACCTACAGACAAAATTTTAATCGGAGGAAACGAATTGAAAAAAGTTTTAAAATCCCTCATTCCACTCACTGTCATCGCTTTCACCATTCTTCTCATTTGCATCCTTCCAAAAGTTCCTAAAACATATGGATCCGATGAAAGTCTAAATGTATATCAAAAATTCCAAGAAGGTCAGCCAATTGACTATCTGGTTATTGGAGATAGTATCGGTAGGGGTTCCGGCGCTGAGAATCCGAACATGACTTGGTTCAGACAACTTGAAAACAAGATGAAAAAATACAATTCAGTCCCTTTCAAAGGTGATTACCTTGTACAAAGCGGCTCTACTGCATTTGAAGGTCTTTATAAACTCTCTCAAAAAAATGGAAATGACCATACGGATTTGATTTTCATTGTTTTCGGTGAAAATGATCGTAAATATATGAATGTGAACGATTTTAAAATGACATACGAAGCTCTAATCAGGAAGGCCAAACATTTATACCCACATGCTGAATTGTTTACCTTAACGGAAAGCTGTTTGGAATATGAGGAATTCGCGAATTCGATCGGACTGTTAGCTGACCACTATGGTGCTACCAATATCGACATGCGCCCAATTTTCAAAAAATCAGGATTTACTGAAGAACAATTGACGAAAGACTTAATTCATCCGAACGGCCTTGGCTATAAATTTTATGCAAATGCAATTTATGAAAAGTTTCTTGAAAATGCCAAACAGGATAAGCCTGTCGCAGGCCTTCCTCCTAAAATTCATGAAGGCTCCGATTTAGAATTATTAGATCATGACAACTATGACACAATGGTCGGCTTTAGGCCAAGAGCTGGGTATTACACTAGTTCTGAAAAAGGTAGCTATATCGAATACCGGTTCAAAGGCAATATACTTGGAGTTAAATTACTTAGAAGTCCAGATGGCGGGGAAGTCGATATATTCATTGATGGCAAATTGAATACATCTATCAATACATGGTGGCCCTTTGCACGTGAAAGGTACTTATTCGTAACAAATGGTCTTTCTCCTGGACTACACACAGTACGGTTTGAAGTTTCAGGAAGAGAAACCCCAAATGACGTTCTCAGCACTTATGTTAGGCTTTCTTCGATTATTACTAATAATATACAGCCCTAAACAAGTAAGCCCCTATCATGGATGATAGGGGCTTACTTGTTAAATAAATAGCTTCTTATATTCCCCGTAACCTTCTTTTTCTAGATCTTGGAGTGGGATAAATCTTAAAGAAGCAGAATTAATGCAATAGCGTAGCCTGGTTGGCCCTGGTCCATCATCAAATACATGACCAAGATGGGAATCGGCTGTTTTCGAACGAACTTCGATTCTTCTCATTCCATAGCTGGTATCCAAATTTTCAACCACTTCACCATCGTCTAATGGCTTGGTAAAACTTGGCCAACCACAAGCTGAATCGAATTTATCTTTTGAAGTGAAGAGCGGGTTACCCGAAACGATGTCCACATATAAGCCCTCTTCCTTCAAATTCCAATATTCATTATGAAACGCAGGCTCCGTCCCGCTATTTTGTGTGACTTCGTATTGTATTGGTGTTAATTTTTTCTTTAATTCGTCTTTATTACTCATTTCTTTTCCCCCCAATGATGTTCTTGAAATGCCTTGCGACCCGAACCAACGGAATACCTCTCATAATGCTCTGGTTGCTTTTTATAGTAATGCTGATGATACGTCTCGGCTGGATAAAAGGTCTTAGCTGGTAGGATTGGCGTGGTAATTGGCTTAGAAAAAATGCCACTTTCCTGCAGCTTTGACTTGGAAGCTTCCGCAATTTCACGTTGTTTTTCATCGTGATAGAAAATGGACGTTTGATAGGAACTGCCACGATCAAAAAACTGTCCCCCAGCGTCGGTAGGGTCAATTTGTTGCCAAAATAATTCCACTAAATCCTTATAAGGATAAACGGTAGGATCAAAGGTAATCTGAACAGCCTCATAATGGCCGGTCGTCTCTGAACAAACCTCTTTATACGTAGGGTTCTCCGTCTTTCCCCCTGTATAACCGGAAATAACGGATTCGATACCGGGCTGTTCATCGAAGGGTTTTACCATACACCAGAAACAACCTCCGGCAAACGTTGCTTTGTCTAATTGGTTAGTCATCTGAAATATCCTCCTTTTTTGGAAAGGCACTGTTTAATGCATTTTAACCCTTTTATTTGAGCATGTAAAATCATCTGCTGTTCAAACTCTTTATCCTTAACATCATGCTTTACTGTTTTATAGGATTTGTATCGACTGAAATGAAGGCACATGCCCAAGCATGCTTCCATATGATGTTTATATAATGATTCCATATGAAAGGTGATTGACATGAACAATAAACATACCCATTTACAGAAGGCAATGAATTACGATGCTTTATCTTGTTACTATAAATATAGTAACCCGCACTTACATGATTATTATTATCACAAACACTTGAAGAGCATGGAAAAGGCAATGAAACCAATGCGCAATGGAGAAATGAATCAAATGAAACCGGCAAAGGTCCGTATTTTTCACGCGGCTCCAAAAGCTCCTGCGGTCGATGTATATGCAAATGGAATGCGTATCCTTCAGAATTTCTCATATAAAGACAAAAGTGACTATTTATCATTGCCCCCTGGTAAATACCAAATTGATATATACCCTACCGGCCAAACCACTTCCACAGTGCTTAGCCGTAAGCTCGATTTAGAAAGCGAAAAAATGTACACAGTCGTTGCCGCCGGATCAAATGAAATGTTGAAACTACTTACTTTTGAAGACAATCCATATGTTCCACAAAATGAATCCAAAATCCGTTTTGTTCACTTATCGTTCGATACACCACCAGTCGATATCGCTGTAAAAGACGGAGATGTCGTATTTGGAAACCTATCTTATCGTAAAGCGAGCGAATATCTGAACCTTTACCCCATGCATGTTGATTTTGAAGTCAGGTTAGCCGGTTCTAAAGAAGCCGCACTTTCCTTACCAACGGATATTAAGGCAGATACCCCATTATCAATTTATATAGTTGGCTCTAGTCAAGGTGAACCTGGTTTAGAAGTAATCACCCTGTCCCCTTGAACAACCACGTACGATAAAAAGCCAGGATTGTAGTTCCTGGCTTTTTATCGTGCGTTTTCACTTATTGTAAGGAAGAGGGTACGGTCAACAAGAAGGAAATATCATCATTCTTCAAATCAAATTCATTGGCTTTTACCCTGACATCACTTTTCAATTCCATATCCTGCAGAGAAACATATATGTTTTCCTTTTTAGGATTAATAGTGACCCACTCAGGCATTTTATATCGCTCGTTAATGATATTCATCACGTAGGATACAGGTAAGTTCATTTGCCCAATGGAAATAGATTTTTGTTTTAGAATCAAGTCTCCATTTTTTTGGGCAATTGGTTCGAATGTTAATTTCATTTCCACTTCGCGGTTGAAAAACGGCATTTTTCCATATAGTTCCACTTCATCATTTAAGTACACTTCATAATGCATTAATCCAGTCAAGCCTTCTTTATCAAGGTACTGATTGATTAATCTGGTCAAATCTTCCCGATTCGTATGAATCTGAAACTGGATATCTTCTTCCTGACTTACAACTGGTTTCATCTCTTTATCTTTTGCCGGTAAATTAATTAAGATCAGGATAGTAAAGATGACCAGGATGTTAACGGCTAATAAAGTAATAAACAAAGTCTTCCATTTGACATTTGTCATTCTTGGTCATCATCTCCTTTGGCACTTGCTTCCATTGCATCCTTTCCGATAGTCAAAACTTCCATGTTATTATAGATTCTTTCAGCGATCAATTCATATCCACGGTCATTCGGATGGAAATAATCCTCAGTGTATAGCAAGTCTTCTTTGGAATTTTGAAAAATATCATCTATTTCGATAAAATATGCAGAGTCATATTCGGTGATGATTTTTTTCCCACTATCATTCCAATCATTCATAATTTCATCAAGCTCATAAAAATCGGCAAACCATTTTGAAAATGGGTTATATACGCCAACTAAATAAATCTGTGCGTGTTCATTTTCAGAACGGACCTTATCCATTATCTGTCTTAATCTTTTTTCATATCCTATTTTTGCTGAATCGAATTGGTTCAGTTCCAAGTTGGAGAAATTCTGTTTAAAAACCCTCATGATATCATTTCCACCAATTGTGACTACAATGGAATCGGCTTGTTCAATATCTTCTTGAACATCGGCCTTTTCCAATCTTTTTAATAATTGGTCGGTCCGGTTTCCACGAACTCCATGATTGATTATCTCAACTGAGGTGATCGTTGGTTCTTTTTCAAGGTTTTTCTGCAGATAAGGGAGGTATCCTCCCTTATCTTTACTGTCGCCGACACCTTGAGTAAGGGAATCACCTATTGAAACAATTTGAACAGGATCCGGAAAAAAGCTGGCTGGAATGGTTTCTTTTTTACTTAATTCAACAACATTAAGCTGCTGAACGGTTGGTTGTTCTGAAGCAGTTCTCTGAGAGCAACCTGAAATCCATACTAGGCATATAAAAAGACAGGTGATTTTGTATCTCATACCCTCACCTTCCCTACCTAAATATTATATCATGGAGAAAAAAAGAAATTGCAATCAATTTATCCCTTTACATGACTGTTTTTTTACATAATCTTGAACATTCTATAGTATGAAAAAAAGTGGCAAATTAAAGCTTATCCTTTATAAATTTTAGCATGTACTTAGTATGTAAATTCATTCTTCACATCCGTTCATCTTCACCATATTACCAAGTCATAATAAATAAGGATGAATATATTTTTTCCCTCCTTTTTTTATTTGTAAACTAAAAAACTATTGAACAGGTCATTTATCCTGTTCAATAGTTCTGTAAAATTTTTATATGCTTAATCATCTCATCAAATGGAATATCTTGAAGTCCCGTATAGTCACGAATGATTTTTCCATCTTGGTCCATTAGGTAAAAGCTTGTCTGATGAATTACCTGATCTTCATTGTCGGGCTTCTGTACTATTGTCTTGAAGTTGTCCATTGCAAACGCCTGGATGTCATCTTGACTATACCCCGTTAAAAAGTTCCAATTTGTATAATCTGCATTAAATTGGTCGCCAAACTCTCTTAGGACTTCAGGCTTGTCAACTTCAGGATCAACAGAAAATGACACAAACTCAACATCCGATATCCCCTCATCCTTCAGCTTTTGTTGCAATTTCACCATATTTGCCGTCATGGGAAGGCATACATTCTTGCAATTCGTAAAAATGAAGTCAGCAACCCAGACCTTTCCTTTTAAATCTTCTTTAGAAAAGGATTTTCCGTCTTGGTTTACATAACTAAATTCTTCTATGTCCCAGTTTTTCGCATCAGGTACTCCATTCGAACCGCATGCCGTTAGCATTAATATTACCACCATGCCTATAGCTGCCTGGAATATATGCAGCTTCTTCATCCTTACCCCGCCCTTTATGTATAAAATATTCTGTCACTTCTTTCATTTTACCAGACCATGGGCAGGAAAACAGCCACTCTTTTTGACATATAACGATGTTTTAAGAATATATAACAAAATTATTCTCTCTTAATAGCTTTTAATCTAAAATTATCAATCCCAATAATACATAATGGCCATGGCACCTTCGCCGGTATGTGTGCTGACGACAGCCGTTGTCGCCTCTAATTTAATATCTTGCACCCCGGAAATTGCGGTAATTGCTTGACGGCTTTTATCGGCCATTTCAAATCCATTGGCATGCACATAACCTATACCTTTAATTTCTTTACCCTGCGTATCTTCTATGAATTTCTTTGTAATGAATTTTACAACTTGCGATTGGCTCCTGGCCTTGGAAATAGGGTTCAATACGCCTTGTTCAACCCTTGCAATTGGCTTAATATGTAAAATAGAACCGATCAAAGCTGAAACTTTACCTATCCTGCCACCTTTTACAAGGTTATCCAAGGTCCCAATGACAATGATTAAACTTGTCTGACTTCGTATAGTCTCTAATCGCTTTATTATCTCTTCGACGGATTTTCCTTCTTTCGCCATTTTGGCAGCCTCAATCACCTGGAATGACATGGCTTTAGAAATAAACTGCGAATCAAAAACAGTAACTTTCGCATCAGCCATACCAGCCGCAGTCTCTGCGGAACCCACTGTACCACTCATTCCACCAGTCATGTGTATCGAGATGATCTCACTGCCATCCTTTCCAAGTTCATTGTACACCTCTAAAAAAGTCCCTACTGCTGGTTGAGAACTTTTCGGAAGTTCTTTTGATTGATTCATCCTTCGTAAGAATTCTTCCTGCTCTATTTCCACTTTATCCAAAAAGGTTTCACCATCAATATAAATCGATAACGGAACCATCGTAATGCCATAGTATTCAAACTCTTCCGGTGTCATATCCACTGTTGAATCAGTTACAATCTTCACTTTATTCATCTATCTATACACATCCCTAAAATAACATATCTATTGTATTATACCTATTCAATGTATGCTTTCAAACTAAAGCTTATAATTTTTTCAGAATATTGATTTTCCATGTCACATATATGTCGGAATCCAATCAATCCTTTATCTACTCAACGTTATAGGACAGACCATCCATATATGAAAGACCAATACCATTTTTCATTAGGATGAGGAATTTTTTTCTTCTTCTGCAAAAAACGACCCAAAGGGCTTGAAACCTTTGGGTCGTTTTTTATAAACCTTCTTCATTAGGTAAAGTTTCTTCCAGCAAGCTTTCTCGTTTCACCTTACGTTTATAAACAATTTTTGAAAGCGATATACTAACTTCGTATAATAACAATAAGGGAACCGTGACCAGAAAATCCGACATGAAATCAGGAGGTGTTATGGAAACGGCTATGACCACCAATACAAAGTAAGCATACTTTCTTAATTTTTGAAGCACATAAGGGTTGATGAGTCCAATGGAGGTCAAAAACATTGTGACGACTGGGAGCTCAAATAAAAAAGCAAAAGGTATCGTCATATTAAAGACAAAAGAAAAATACTTATCCGCTGTAAAATTGGTTATGAACATACCTTCACCCAGTTCAATTAAAAACTGAAGGATCGTCGGAAAAATGACATAGTAACCAAAAGCCAGACCGCCAATAAAAAGGATAAAGAGAGCTGGTATATAGGATAGAGTCGCTCTCACTTCATTCGGCATTAATGCTGGTTTAACGAATAACCAAATTTGAAGAGCAATGATTGGTATCGTTACGGCAATGGCAACTACACCTGAGAGCATAAAATAAATCCAGATAATGTCGCTCGGGCCCAAGACCATTAATTCAAAATCAAGATCCTTTACAAACCAATAGTAGATTTTCTCCACATAGATAAAACTGACGATAAAAAAGATGAAAAAAGCAACAGCCGTAATGATAAGCCGTTTTCTCAATTCCTCAAGATGATCGATGATATTTAATTCTTTATCTGCCAAAATAAATCACGCCTTCATCTGAAAATCCGTTTCTTTGCTATAAAATAAAAGACGTAAGAAGTTACTATCCTACGCCCTGTATTTAATCATTCATGATTTTTTTGTTGTATCTTCTTATCATCTTCATAGTCACCTTTTGTCAGTTCATTCGTGGACTTCTTAAATTCTCTAAGCGTTTGTCCAAAAGCACGTCCAATTTCAGGAAGTTTCTTCGGGCCAAAAATGATTAATGCCAATACTAAGATGATGATTAAACCAGGTATTCCAATGTTCGACATGGATACATCCCCTTTGATGTTGTAATTCAACCTACTCTAATTATAATACCATTTTCAGCCAAATGAAAGAAACATGGCATTTCGTCATACAACGGTAACAATTTTCAACAGAATATGCAACTAATGGAAGGCTAGAATAATATGTAAAAATATATACACTATTCTAACCTAATTTTCAATTTTGTCTAGTTTAAATTAATAAGTGAAATAAATTACTATCTTTATTAACTTCGACACTTGAAAAGCCCTTTTTATTCATTCTGTCCATAAGTCCTTGATAATCGGTTTTATTATCCAATTCAATTCCTACAAGTGCCGGTCCACTCTCTTTATTATTTTTCTTCGTATATTCAAAACGGGTAATATCATCATTTGGTCCCAATACTTCATCAAGGAATTCTCTTAATGCTCCAGCACGTTGAGGGAAATTCACGATAAAGTAGTACAGGAGTCCTTCATATAATAATGATTTTTCCTTGATTTCCTGCATCCGGCCAATGTCATTATTCCCCCCACTTACAAGACAAACTACCGTTTTTCCTTTTATTTGGTCTTTGTAAAAATCAAGTGCTGACACTGAGATGGCGCCCGCTGGTTCAGCAATGATGGCGTGTTGGTTATATAAATCAAGAATTGTCGTGCAGATATGTCCTTCAGGAACAAGAACGATGTCTTCAAGATTTTCTTTACATATTTGGTATGTCTTTTGCCCTACACATTTAACGGCAGCACCATCCACAAATGTGTCGATATGCTCCAGTTCAAACACTTTTCCTTCCTTGAAAGAAGATTTCATCGAAGCCGCACCAAGCGGCTCAACCCCTATACACTTCGTTTCCGGGGATACCGATTTGAAATAACTAGATACCCCTGCCATTAATCCACCACCACCAATGGCAGCAAATACATAGTCAATTTTATTTTCACAATCATTCATGATTTCTATAGCAGCGGTGCCTTGCCCGGCAATTACCTTTTCATCATCGAAAGGGTGAATGAATGAACGTCCTTCTTTTTCACAGCATTCCATTGCACTGGAAAATGCATCATCGAATGTATCACCAATTAGGATAATTTCAATATTATCCCGTCCGAACAATTGGACTTGATCGATTTTTTGCCTTGGCGTCGTAGCAGGCATGTATATCTTTCCATTAATTCCTAACTCACTGCAGGAAAAGGCCACTCCCTGTGCATGATTCCCGGCACTCGCACAAACGACTCCATTCTTTGTTTCTTCCCGAGTCAAACTTTTCATTTTATAATACGCTCCCCTTAATTTGAAAGAACGCACATGTTGAAGGTCCTCGCGCTTTAAATAAACGTTGCATTCGTACTTATTGGATAAGCGCTGATTCTTTTGTAAAGGAGTATGTAACACAATTTCTTTCAATTCTCTATAGGCAATTAGAATTTCCTCCAATTGGATCCCCCTGTTCATAGATGCAGTCTGGTTCATAACAATCCCTCATTTCCTTCCTAATCAATTCAATTATTATAGCACTTTATCAGAAGAATGTAATTGATTTTTCTAAAAATTCCACCTTTTTAGGAATGCAAAAAAAACCGATTATGGCTTATTCCACAATCGGTTACTACATTCATTTTTTGCGTAAGACAATAAAATCATGTGCATAAGGATTATTGTCATCAATTACACCAGGAATAGTACCTGCATTTTCCCATTCTGCTTCATTAATCCGCGGAAAATATGTGTCCCCTTCAAATTCTTCGTGTATTTGAGTGATATACAAACGATCCGTTACAGGAAGGATGGCTTTGAAGATTTCTGCCCCTCCAATAACAAAAACCTCTTGTTCGTGAGCGTCGGCAAACCCCTTTATTTCAGAAACATCATGCAAAATGGTACAACCCTCTACCTTAAAGTCGTGATTTCTGGTAACTATGACATTTTCTCTGCCAGGTAATATCCGCCCAATTGATTCAAAAGTTTTTCGCCCCATGACGATTGGGTGACCCATCGTCACCCGTTTAAAATACTGCAAGTCCGCTGGCAAATGCCAAGGCAACGCATTATTTTTGCCGATTAACCGGTTTTCATCCATGGCTACCATAAGGGAAATCATATACTCACCTTCCCTTTAATGTGAGGATGGGCTTCGTAATTCTCAAGTTCAAAATCTTCGAAACGAAAATCAAATATATCTTTCACTTCAGGATTGATTTTCATAGTAGGCAGCGGTTTAGGGTCACGCGTCAGCTGAAGCTTCACTTGTTCCAGATGGTTTGAATAGATATGGACATCACCAAAAGAATGCACGAATTCACCCGGCTCCAGATCACATACTTGAGCAATCATCATCGTTAATAATGCATAAGATGCGATATTGAAAGGCACACCTAAAAATACATCTGCAGAACGCTGATACAGTTGGCATGAAAGTTTGCCATCCGCGACATAAAATTGAAAGAAAGCATGGCAGGGAGGTAAAGCCATGTCTTCCAGCTCTCCTACATTCCAAGCACTTACAATCAATCTTCTAGAATTGGGATTGGTTTTGATTTGCTGAATCACTTCACTGATCTGATCAATTTGCCTTCCATCCGCAGTGCCCCAAGAACGCCATTGGTGACCATATACAGGACCTAGGTTTCCTGCTTCATCAGCCCACTCGTTCCAAATTCGCACATTATTTTCTTGAAGGTATTGTACGTTTGTATCCCCTTTTAAAAACCATAGAAGTTCATGGATAATTGCTTTTAGACTGACTTTTTTCGTAGTCAAAACTGGGAATCCCTCACGAAGGTTGAACCTCATTTGATATCCGAAAGTGCTGATCGTTCCTGTTCCCGTACGATCGCCCTTTTGAGTGCCATTTTCAAGTACATGCTTACATAAATCCAAATACTGCTTCATGGTCAACCACCTTTTCTACATTCATTCTTCTTATTTTAACTTTTAACGGTCGGCAGTTCAATTTCAATTTAGTTGTTTAATAAACTGGTAGGTATCCGGTGCTTCCCTTTTTAGCAAATGATTTTGTTCTGCATCTATATAATACATCGCGAAAGCTTCCGCAAAGTATTCTTCTGGATAGGTGGAATAATAAGCCTGACCAGGAAAGAGAGCATCCACTTCTTTCCCCCATATCCTTAAATAAGTCAGGTCCTCACGGATGCCGTCATAAACAATCTTATCGATGGAATGGGCGATTTCATGCAATTCCAGATTTACGGAACTATGGCCGCTACCTCTGTCACTAGCACCGATTTTAACCAATACGGTATGAGCTCCACCCATCCCCGGGACGTCATCCCAAGTAGTCTTTGGGTTTACGTATCCTCTTGGTGTTTGACCCTTTAAATGGGCAGCAGATTGATTGTCTGTCAGGCTCCCACTGAATAACTTTACTTTTATGCCCCGTTCGACAATTTTCACTTTAAGGGAATCCGGGAGTGTATTTATCCTTTTGACAATCTTTAATGCTTCCTCTTCATCGAATTCCTCTTCTGGGTATATAAACATACTTTGTAACGTCCTTTGTTCCTGTAAAATCCCTGCCTGTCTTAAAAGGTTATCTTTTTTTAATTCCCGCCATTTTAAACCGTCCTCCCTAGCTAAAGAAAAGGAAATCATAGAAAGTAAACATCCTATTAGGATAATAAAACCAACCCACTTTTTACTTGTCACCTACCCCATTCCTTTCCTTATTATTTAATAATTTAAGTTAATAAAATATATGTATATTAATTTTCTAATTTATTATTTTAGTATAACATGACACCTCTCGGTAATGGTTTGAATTATTTTTGGTAAATAGAATAATAATACCTGAGTGGACGCACGCTTCACCCAGTTTTCTCATATAAAATACTATAATTAAAAAAGGTTCAAGGTGATTACATGAAAACAGTCAATAGAAAACTTACTCTGCCCGAACCCCATGAAATTGCAGAAGAAGTGCTTGAAATTTACAGTTTAAAAGTGTTCATCATCCTGGACCTTTTGCTGTTTTCGATCTTCTTCGGCATATTGCTGCATCCGTTCCTTTCTTCACTATGGCTTAACTTGTTATTCCCTTTGCTTTTTTTTACAATTTTTGTTCTCTTATTTCATTTATTCGAGCTTTCTTTCCAAAGAAAGAGCTGATATCATTTTTGATGTCAGCTCTTTAAATAGAAGGTAGGTATTCATCTATTGTCTTTAAGATTTTTTTCTTTCTGAAAATGCATAAAGATTGTTGTCCCAAATATAATGAGAATAAAGATAAAGAAAATAGCAGGTGGGATTTCGATTTTCGCCACTGAGAGAAGCATTTTAAACGATATGAACCCTATTAAAACATAGGCAGCCGTTTCCAATTCAGGGACCTTGTCGATCAATTTCAAGAATACGCCTGCAACGCCGCGCATCATAAGGACACCGATCATCCCCCCGACCAAGAGGACCCATATTTGTTCACTTACCCCAAAGGCAGCTAACACACTATCCACGGAAAAAGCAATATCCATCATTTCGACAGCTACAACGGTTCCCCATAAGTTTCCAAACATACGGATTAACAAACTGTTTTTACTCATACCTTGTACATCTTCATCCTGATCAGACTGTTTTTTTCTCTTATCTCGGAAATATTTAAACGAAAGCCAGGCTAGATAGAGAGCCCCTAGGATTTTTACCCATGAAATCTTGATGAGATAGACCCCTATTCCGATGGCAAAGAACCGGAAGGCATACGCACCAAGTAAACCATAGAAAAGCGCCTTTTTCCTTTGATTCTGTGGAAGATGGCGAACCATTATAGCCAACACTAAAGCGTTATCAGCTGACAGGAGTCCCTCCATTAAGACAAGCGTTCCAATTAACCCCCAGCTAACTGGGTTTGTTAGTACCTCTCCCCACATACTCCAATCAAAAAATTGAGAATAGGTATGGATGATGTTGTTTAGCAATTCTGACATAACAAGAGCACCTCTGCAAAACTATAAAATTTATTGCCATGTACATTAATGAATCGTGCAGTTTTTTTCCTAACTTATATAATTTCAAACAAAATAAATACGTTGCAGAACAACGTATTTTATAAAACGATGAACTTTTCTTTCTAAATAATCATACTCTTACTCCTGCATAAAATCAATGAACGAAGAGCTTAGCTAATGATTTGTTGATTGTTCCAATGTGGAGGGGTATTTTTATCCCAATATATTTTCCCTATATCATAGTGCATTGCAAATGAATCATGATAGGTATGATAATGAAAGTTAAACCAATATCCCTCTAATGGAGGATTTTCCTGTCGAACATGAAAACGGATGATATCGTTGCCACTTAAGGTATCATAAATATGGAAGATCTTTTCCGACCTGCCTGCACTTGGTTGCTCGGTAATCGTAAGTTGTTTCAGTTTTTCATCAGGAAATTGATTCGCAATGTTGTTTATCGTCTCTTCAATCTTCGGTAAAATGACATCTTTGAACTCATCGCCAATTTTCGGATTGATTTTATCACCAAATTTTACATAAGCATTTTCTTCCGCTTTATCAAGCATATCCGATATAAAATTTCTCCGGTCAAAATGGTCAGTGGTTTCACTTAGGTCTTGAGCAGAAGGATATGGTGTATGGTCTTCCTGCACTAATCCCTTTTTAGAATCTTTTAGAGAATCTGCTTCGGCAAGCCACGCCAGATTTGTAGGTGTGACAAGTCCAAAAGTTAATACGGATACCAAAATGACAAGACTTTTTCTAAACCACACAGCCGTTTTCAAACCATATTTCCTCCTTCTGTTCTTACTTTATTCCAGTATACTTTGATTATTTAGAAAATACGAATATATATTACTTAGGTTTCAAAAATTCCAAAAAAGGATAAATACCTATATATGCTTTGTTATCACATCTTTCTTACCATATTTCACTATTTATATATTAAATAAAGGATTATTAGGTAATTTGTAGAACTTAAATAGATTCAGTATCTTTTTAAGGAGGGCTCTAAAATGGCATTGACTACAACCGCCATGGTGGCTTTATGTCTTGTGACTTTAGCATTTTTCGTATATTTATCATTTGCTGATTAAGACTAAATACCTATAAAAGGATTCCCTTGTCGTTACTTCTAATGACAAGGTTTTCTTTTCAATAAAGTTCGTCTCTGGCTCTATAAGGAACTTAAGGCGATATACTGGAGGAATTATGATGGAAAACATCGATGAAAAAACTAAAGAAGAAAACTATAAAAGAGAAACAGCAACAGGAAAGGCTGGCATGGTAGTCACGGCTCATCCGGTTGCAACACAAATTGGGGAACAAATATTACGTGATGGTGGAAACGCCGTAGATGCAGCAGTAGCCATCCAATTTGCACTGAATATCGTGGAACCCATGATGACAGGGATAGGCGGTAGTGGATTCCTTATGGTCTATAATGAAAATAGTAAAAAAACCAAGATATTCGATGGACATGTAAGGGCACCAAAAGCAGCATATCCTGAATTGTTCCTGGATGAAAATGGAGAGGTTATTCCCTTTAAACAGCGTTCTACAAAAGGGACGGCAGTTGGCATCCCCGGAATTCTTAAGGCGATGGATGAAGCGCTGAATGAATATGGTAGCAAATCTTTAGCTGAACTCATTGAACCCTCTATAGAATTTGCTGAGAATGGAGTCCCCGTGAACTGGGTACTTTGTGATGCTCTCAAAAACTTCGAATATCGATTGGGTGAAGAAGCGAGAAACTTCTTCATGCCAGAAGGAAAAGCCTACCAAGTGGGTGATATACTAGTGAAAGAAAAATTGGCGCATACCTACAGGATCCTGCAACGTGAGGGAATTTCCGCTTTTTATGAAGGCGAAATTGCGGAAGGTATCGTTTCCTGTATCAAGGAACAAGGCGGATTCATGGAAATGTCCGATCTACTAGACTACAAGGCAACCATTGACGAACCAATGGTTGGCACCTACAAAGATTATAAAGTCGTTTCATCAATGGCGCCTAGTGCCGGAGGATTTACCGTCATCCAAATCCTAAGAATCTTGGAATCCTTCCATTTAGAACAATATGATGTTCATTCATGGGAGAAATATTATTTAATAGCTGAAGCGATGCGTTTAGCATTTACAGATAAAAAAGCATTTCTGGCCGACCCCGAATTTGCTGAATTACCTCTAAAGGGTCTTTTGCATGATGATTATATAGCTGAACGTCGGAAATTCATCAACTTCAAGACAAGAAACAATGCGATAGATTTCGGAAACCCATGGAAATATGATTCCGTGAAGCAAAGAGCAGTCATACCACAACCAAATGATGAAGAGCGCAGTGAAACGACACACTTTACAGTAAGGGACAGATGGGGAAACATTGCAGCTTGCACCTCGACCGTTGAACACCCATTCGGTTCTGGTATCATGGTTTCCGACTATGGTTTTATGTTAAACAATGAATTGACGGACTTTGACTCTGTTCCCGGTGGCATGAATGAGGTACAACCTAATAAACGTCCTGTCAGCTGTAAGAGTCCAACTATTATTTTTAAAGACGATCAACCCATTTTAACTCTTGGTTCCCCGGGCGGACCGACAATCATTAGTTCAGTCGTCCAAACCATCATTAATGTGCTAGATTTCAAGATGGACTTAAAAGCGGCAATCGAAGAACCAAGAATTTTCACTCCTATGGGGCCCCATATTGAATGGGAAGCTGGAATTGACATGAACAGTAAGGGTCACCTAGAAGGAATGGGCTTTGTCTTCAATGAAGTCCCACACTCAATCGGTAATGTTCAGGCTATTCAAATCAACCCCTTGGACGGATCTAATTATGGAGCTGCTGATTCCAGCCGTGAAGGATGTGCCATGGGCCTAGATGAAACGGATTACAAATGAATCATGAAACAGGAATGAAGCCAAAATGAAATTTTGAGGTTTTTCGTTTTAAAACGTCAAATCCAAGTTTCTGAAAGCGGGTGCTACGAAAATGGTCTTTCAAGACCACTCTTTTTCTAGCCACCCGCTTGGCTTCATTAATTATTTCCAAGGTCAAATGATGACCTGCGGCAAAATGAGTTAACCCTTTAATGCCATTCGACTCCTGTATGGTTTCCTCGAACATCGGATCAAAATAAACGACATCGACATGATTATCCGGTAAAGTTTTTAACAAATCATTATGATCAGCTTGAATAACTTCAATCCTCCTCATTGCGGATATCATCGACTTTTCTGCGTCATTCCAATTCTTCAACCCAAAATCGACAAGTAAAGCCAAGTACTGATTATCCTCTAATGCTACTACATGACCTTTTTCACCGACTGCAAAACTTGCGACAATGGAGTCAGCCCCTAAGCCCAAAGTACAATCAAGGACCGAATCACCTTCTTTTATATCCCCTGCAACAAGTAAAGGATCTGTCTCCCCATTCAATAATCTTTTCAAACGAATCATCGCTAAGTTAGGATGGAAAAAGAAAGGCTCCTTCTCTTCATATTTGTATAACTCCAATCTATTTTTCCCGAAAACGAGGCAATCGTCTGTACCGTTTTCAAATTGGATATCATGGACCGATCGTTTTTTCCTAGGTATAAAAGGGATGTTTTGGTCATTGGCTAACTTCCTTGCCATCTCAATGGTTTCTGTATCAGCTCTTCCAGCTGTTGTAACAAACATGTATCCTGCTCCTTCAAGTCCTATAAATTTGAAAAAGAATGCCCCGTTTCCAGGACATTCTTCATATCATATATGTTTATATTACTTCACTTTACTAAATGCCTCTAGAAGGTTTTCCATAATAGCTTCCATAGGCTGGCCTTCAATATCATGACGAGGAATGAAATGGACGACCTCTTTACCTTTTAAAAGAGCCATGGATGGAGAAGAAGGTTCAATTCCATCGAAATACTCACGCATTTTGGATGTCGCTTCTTTATCTTGTCCAGCAAATACGGTTACAAGATTATTCGGTTTCTTCTCAGCTTGCAGAACAGCCTGAGTCGCTGCGGGACGGGCTAAACCGGCCGCACATCCACAAACTGAATTTACGACAACTAGAGTCGTGCCTTCAGCCGCTTCCATGAATTCCTCTACCTTTTCGGCTGATTCCAATTCTTTAAAACCTGCTTGCACCAGTTCAGCACGCATTGGCTTCACCATTTGTTTCATGTATTCATCATAAGCCATAGACATAATAAAATTCCCCCTTGAAATAACTAGTTGAATATAAGGATACTATAATCTATGACAGTAATGCAAAGTTGACGCCTATAGTCACCCTGAAAGTTTAATGAACGTACCCTCTAATTTCACCATTCATACTCGAAATTAGAAAGAGAAAAAGGGAGGTATCTTCTACCACCCCATCTGGAAATTAAATTTTCATAACGCCGCCAGTGCTTGCATTGGTAACGAGTTTAGAATAACGACCCAAATATCCTCTAGTAACCTTCGGCTCGAAGCCTTTCCAATTGGCTTTTCGTTTTTCAAATTCCTCATCTGGAATTTCCAATTGAATGGTTCGATTATCCAGATCGAGTTCAATGATGTCACCGTTCTCAACAAAAGCGATAGGTCCTCCTTCAGCTGCTTCAGGAGATATATGACCAATGCTGATTCCTCGTGAAGCACCTGAGAAACGTCCATCCGTGATTAAACCTACTTTGGCTCCTAGGCCCCTGCCGACGATTTGAGAAGTCGGTGCCAGCATTTCCGGCATACCCGGTCCACCTTTAGGTCCTTCATAGCGAATGACCACGACATCGCCTTCTTTTACTTTACCGGTAATGATTCCTGACAATGCATCCTCTTGAGAATCAAAGCAGATCGCAGGACCTCTATGATACCCTCCGACTGATTCATCCACGGCTCCTACTTTTATAATAGACCCTAAAGGAGCTAGATTACCGAATAATACTGCAAGTCCCCCACGTTCAGAATGCGGGTCATCCAAAGGATGAATGACATCTTTATTCAAAATCTCGCATCCTTCAACATTTTCACGGAGTGTTTTTCCGGATACAGACAAACAATCTCCATTGAAAGCTCCCGGCTTTTTCAGCAGCTCATGAATGATTGCACTTACTCCTCCCGCATTATGGACATCTTCAATATGATAATCAGATGCAGGAGCAATCTTGGCAAGATGTGGTACCCTTCCGGCTATTTCATTAATCCGCTCCATTGGATACTCAAAACCCGCTTCATGTGCCAAAGCAAGTGTATGAAGAACGGTATTGGTCGACCCCCCCATTGCCATATCCAGTGCAAATGCGTTATCAATTGCATCTATTGTAACGATATCGCGAGGTTTACGATCCATTTTAATGAGTTCCATTAATTGTTTAGCGGATTTTTTAACAAACTCCTTACGTTCTTCGGCTACGGCCAAAATCGTTCCATTACCCGGAAGTGCAAGGCCAAGCCCTTCCGCCAAACAGTTCATTGAATTAGCGGTAAACATACCTGAGCAAGAACCACAAGTTGGACAAGCCACTTGTTCTATTTCTTCTAAATCTTCAGCTTCAATGTTACCGGCTTGATACGCTCCGACACCTTCAAAGACAGATGTTAAAGAAAGGGATTTACCATTTTTATCTTTCCCCGCCTTCATAGGTCCACCACTGACGAACATGGTCGGTATATTGACACGTAGTGCGCCCATCATCATTCCAGGTGTTATTTTGTCACAGTTGGGAATACAAACCATCCCATCAAACCAATGTGCGGAAACAACCGTTTCTACAGAGTCAGCGATGATTTCGCGACTTGGTAAAGAATAACGCATACCGATGTGCCCCATTGCGATACCGTCATCCACCCCAATAGTATTAAATTCAAATGGAACCCCGCCTGCTTCCCGTATAGCAGCTTTCACGATCTTACCGAATTCCTGAAGGTGTACATGTCCAGGAACGATATCTATATATGAATTACAAACCGCAATGAACGGCTTCCCGAAATCTTCTTCTTTTACCCCCGCTGCACGCAAAAGACTTCTATGTGGAGCACGGTCAACTCCTTTTGTTATCATGTCACTTCTCATATTCGATGTAGACATTTATGTAGCCCCCTCATTTTTGCAAATTAACAATGAATATATTAATTTTTTATAATACTCTAAAAATTCTAACATATATACAGACAAATGTAACCATTCTACCTCAAAATTTCTTTAAAAACATTTTTCTAAAATAGTAGAACCCCACAAAGGGATGTTTTCGGATAGAAATTTTTGTATAAATATTAATATGTAGAAGTATGTCAGTGTATTGAAGGCAAGGGATCATGCATAACGTGACATTTCCAAATACATTGAGGGGGAAAAGGTATATCAACCACATCGAATACAGCTACAGTCATAGTTTTCACTACGAAACTGTAACACACAACGAATCTTGGTTGTCGTTTTATCATATGCCGCTGAATAGGTAAGGGTTATATGACTCTGTTGATAGGTATATACAAAGGGGATAGTCATCAAAGGAACTTTATACAAAATATAGAAATAATAGTTTGAGGTTATATGTTCGCGATAAATATTCTTATTCTGAATTTCAAACTGGTGGCAATCTTAATGTTTCTTTTACTTGTGGCTTTCGTATCTAGCATTATATGAAGTCAGGTATCCCGACAGTTTGTAAAAACTTCTAAAGTGAAGAATAAAGAAGAGCACGGACAAAAAATACTAACTTTAAAGTCCGCAGGTATTTTAACAACAACCATTCCGACCATTTCACTTTTTTTAAACATCCAATTTTAAAAGCCACTATGAAACAGTCTTATTTAAAGGCTGTTTTCGTAAACTTTGTTGTTTTTCCCTTAAGTAATTTGTTAGGCATATTAACGTGGTAAAATTAACCTATAATTTAAAAGATGGCAAACTTAAATTAATTGGTGGTGTTTATTAAATGAGTAATGGAGCTTTTGTTGCTATTCTTACGAGTTTTATGGGTGCGTTTGTTTGTATAACGATAGCTATTAAAACGAGAAAAGACAAAAAAAATCAGCCAAAATAGACCTTAATCAACTGAGGTTTATTTTTATACCGTTCTTAATATCATTGAAGGATTTTCCATAATCATTACATAGATAGCGTTGTCTTGAACGATATTTACCGATCCGTTTATCCGATCTACTTCCGCAATCAATACAACCCAAACCAGAAGCAAATCGGGCTTCACGAGTGCTTTTGAGTAATTTCGTAATTTTATCTGGTTTATCTGGAAACCAGTCCGGTTTCATTGCGTTAAACAACGCTAATTGCTCTGTTTGGTTAATTCACTGAAATCTTCATAAACAATCTTCCCACATACTTGAACTCCTCCTGACCGCATGTATCAACCTTTTAACAATCTAGTCAATAAAGCAACCATCTATACGAAAACAGCATATAAAAAAGAGGATAATCAAACAAATCCGCTGTTAAACGGTTCTGTGATCACCCTCTTTCTCATGTGTAATCTTCCTTGTTTGTTATTTCCTTGATTCAGTCATTTGCTTCCATACGGAACCTTTTGCTTCTTCTCCATTTTCAATCCTATCCAGAGCCATTTTAACCTGGAGAGCCACTTCAAATTCGGGATCCTGTTCAGCTTTCTTTAAAAAAGGTAGAATGGTTTCATCACCAACTTCGTATAAAAACATGGCAGCCCTCCATCTCACTAGTTTATTTTTATCGGATAGAGATAGCGCCATTTCATCCATTGCTTCTGCAAATCCAAGGTCAGATAAACAGTCCCCGGCCGTCCTTCTTACAGCGGCACTTGAATCCTTCAATGCTTTATATAAGCTGGGAAGGACTTTTGGGTCTTCAATCATTCCTAAATATACAGCAGCAAGTCGGCGAATCGAAACTTTGCTATCAGCCAAGGCCTTTTCTAATACTGGAATATCTTCAACCGTCGGGTCGCTCATCTGATCCAATAATTGATATCTCTTTTCCCAACTTTCATTGTCCAACATGTCGACGGTCAATTTTATTTTGGGACGATTCATGACGGGTTCTTTTTTATCCACGGTTTCTTGAGCGGCATGAACTAATTTATTAATTCTTTCTTCCGGATAGGCTGCAGCCAATTCCGCCGCTACTTCTTTGACGATGTCTTCCATTTCACCGTAGCGAATGCCGTAATCCTTCCATTTACGAAGTAAGACGACATTATCATCTTCTTTTTGCGCGGCTGCTACACCCTTAATGAAGTACTCCGGTAGTGCAAACCGTTTTTCCTGTGTGCTATCATTTGCTTTGATTTGCATAGGAATGCCTTTAAATTGTTGGATGGATACAGTTACCTCTCCATAATGCTCATTTATTTGAGCTTGTTGGTTCTGTTCCCCAGTAACCTCACCGAAAACTTGGCGAACTTGGACCAATATATCTTTCCAATCAAATTTCGCATTACGTTCGACAGCTAAAAAGTCAGCCACATGGTATACGCCCTTGACGCCGTCAATTTGAAGCATGTCTTTTATCATTTGCGGAGCGTGTTCTGCCTGATCTTTTTTATAATTATTACTTTTTCCTCCTGGAAGTTCTTCCGTAAGGTTAATTTTCATGGTATTCGGACTTGGTGTCGGTTCTATTGATTTTATGTTCAATGCATTTCTCTCCTTTATCATAACAATCTCATGTCCTAGATTTTATCACAACGGCAAGAGATTCTCATGCAATTGAGATTAACGAAAAAAGACTACGCCAAGCTTACTCATCCTGGCCCAGTCTTCTCGTTTATTCCTCTTCTAGTTTTTCCGCTAAGTATGTCCATCTTTCCATTGTGTACTCTAACTTCTCGTTAAGCTCTTTTTCTTCTTCCAGGAGCAGGCGCACCTTTTCGAAATCACTGCCCGCTGCTGACATTTCTTCAGCGATATCCTTCAGGCGATTCTCGACTTGCTCCATTTTTCCTTCAATTTCTTCCCATTCCTTACTTTCCGCATACGTAAGTTTTTTCTTTTTCTTTTCAGTGCGGCTAGGCTGGGACTCCGAAGCTTTTTCAGGAACAGCTTCTTCTGTCTTTTCTTCTAGGAATTCAGAGTAATTCCCGTAATAAAAATCTATTTTACCTTTATCTTTAAAGACGAGTAGTTGGTGACAAGTTTTATCAAGAAAGTAGCGATCATGAGAAACAGTGATGACAACACCAGAGAAGGTTTCTAAATAGTCTTCGAGGACGGTTAAGGTCTGTGTGTCCAGGTCATTCGTCGGTTCATCCAATAGAAGGACATTGGGTGCTCCCATCAAGATATTCAACAAATATAATCGTCTTTTTTCTCCTCCTGATAGTTTACGTATGGGAGTCCCATGCGAACCCATAGGGAACAAGAATCGTTCAAGCATCTGTGCAGCGGATATGAAGCTGCCATCTTTAAGAGCAATTGAATCAGCCGTTTGCCTGATATATTCAATCATGCGAAGATTCTCATCCATATCGGTGCTTTCTTGCGTATAGTATCCGATTTTGACCGTTTGTCCGATTTCAAGATTTCCACCATTTATCGGTTCACGTCCGGCCAAGATATTTAGAAGCGTCGATTTCCCACTACCATTATTACCGACAATCCCAATGCGATCGCCTGGCTTGAAAAGGAAAGATAAATCTTTAATAATTGTCTGATCACCGAATGACTTAGTGATGTCTTGCAGTTCCAGCACTTTTTTCCCTAGACGGGCACCGCTTAATTCCATTTCAAGACTTTCGGTCTTCTGCTTATCCTTAACACCTGTTTCTAACGTTTCAAAGCGTTGGATCCTTGCTTTTTGTTTTGTAGAGCGTGCCTTTGCACCTTTGCGGATCCAGGCCAGTTCCTTTTTGAAAAGACTTTCCTTTTTGGTCCGCTCAGTCGATTCATTTTCTTCCCTGATGGCTTTTGATTCCAGGTAATCAGCGTAATTTCCCTTGTATTCAAAAAGCTGAGTTTGAGCTATTTCCCAGATTTTATTGGATACCCGATCTAGGAAATATCGATCATGAGTCACGAATAAGACGGATTTCTGATATTTAGATAAGTATTCTTCCAACCAGGTGATACTTTCAAAATCCAGATGGTTGGTTGGCTCATCCAAAATGAGCAAATCAGGAGTTTCAATCAGGGTCTTTGCCAATGCTGCACGTTTCTTTTGTCCACCTGAAAGCTCACCCAGTTTCCGTGAATGATCGGGAAGGCCAAGTTTGGTCAGGATTGTCCGGGCATTGGCGCTAGTATCCCAGGCATTAAGAGCATCCATTGATTGCTGTTGTTTTAGTAATCGATCTTGCACTTCACTATTTTGGGGATCAATCTGCAATTGTACCAGTGTTTTTTCATATTCCTTTATTAAGGAGAATACAGGTGTTGAACTTTCATACATATACTCCATGATCGTTAACTTTTCATCAAAATCCGGATCCTGCGATAAATATGATATCGTGTAGTCATTCGGATGATCCTTCGTCCCTAGATCACTTTCTTCCAATCCAGCGATTATATTCAAGAGCGTGGATTTACCAGTCCCATTTATACCGACGATGCCAATCTTTTCACCTTCACTGATGGAGAAAGAAACATCTTTAAAAAGAAGCTTCTCCCCTTGCGTTTTCATTACTTGTTCCATGCTAAAAACTTTCATAAACGTACATCCCATTCCTTATAGAATTCTTCTAGAAAACGAACCATATATTCATGACGTTCGCTTGCGATTTTCTTCGCTGTATCTGTATTAAGCAATTCTTGCAAACGTAATAATTTTTCATAAAAATGGTGGATGGAAGAGCTTTTTCCCATTCGATATTCCTGTTTAGTCATATCTTCACGCACCTTGAGAGCTGGATCATACATAGGTTGCCCCTTTTTCCCACCATAGGCGAATGTTCTTGCGATTCCAATCGCTCCGATTGCATCCAAACGATCGGCATCCTGAACGATTTCAGCTTCAATCGATGGAAGACTCTTTTCCCCGGAACTGTAGGAGATGGTAGAGACAATCTGCTTAATATCCTGGATCGTATCCAGATCCAACCCTGTCTCCCTGAACCATTCATCCAGCTTATTCCAACCTAGTTCCGCATGATCATTTAATTTATCATCTGGAATATCATGCAGGAGGGAAGCCATCTCGATAATGAATTCATTTCCCTTATTTTCTTCACGTGCAATATGTAAAGCCAGCTTTCGAACCCGATCGATATGAAACCAATCGTGACCACTGGCATCAGATTTCAATTGTTCATATACAAATGATTCCGTTTGTTTAATTATATTTTTTTGCATTTCACCACTCCATGTCCTTTCTATTTTACCATGGTTCTTGTTTTTAGAAAGGGATATTGTCCTAAACTTCCTTGAACCAACTGATCCCGATTGTCTCTTCGCCAGTATGTACCCCTATTGCACTCCCAAGTGGTGATATATGTATTTTCACTTCCGGAAATGCTTCATATATCTTCTTTTTCAAATGTTCAACCTGAATCGGTGAACCTCCGTACAATATACTGCATTCTTTAACATTTCCTAATGAAACGGATTTAAGAAATTCATTAAATATATGATTTTCTGCTTTCTTTAGGTTTCGAGTTTTTGTTTTAGTTTGCAACAAACCATTTTCTATAGTTATAATCGGTTTTAAACTTAATAGGCTTCCAAGATAATATTGAGCCCCGGTTAACCGACCACTGCGATGCAGTTGATCTAACGAACCAATCAAAACATATGTCTCATGGCTATCTGCATACCTCCTCGTGTTGGTGAACGCTTCTTCTATTGAATAACCACTATTTAAATACTTCATGAGTTTTTTCAAGATTAACAGCATAGGAAACGAAATAAGTAAGGTGTCAAAGACGTGTACCGGTATCGTAACCAGTTGGGCAGCCTGTCGGCTTGAAGAAACCGTGCCGCTCAATTTACTTGATAGATGGATAGAAATCACACAATCATAGTCTTTTTCAAGTTTTCTATACAACTCGTAGAATTTACCTACCGATGGCTGGGATGTTGTCGGGACTTTATTTTCCTCCTTCATTCTACGATACAGTTCTTCAGATTGTAGATCGACACCATCTTCATATTCCTTACCCTCAATAATGACTATCATCGGAACAACATATACATGATCGTTTTGTGAAAGTTCTTCGTCTAAAAAAGCCGTACTGTCAGTAACCCATGCAATCCGTTCCATTGTTACCCTCCTGAATAAAATAGTTGTTACCTATTATATTCAACTTTATCCTCCTTTTTCCCCCTCTTTAAAGTAAAGGATTATTATACGTTCAAAAAAAAAGCCCACCGATAACTTAACGGTGAGCGCTTTGATGATTATAGCAATTTTTTTATATCTTCTTCCATTTCAAGCGGTTTTGTTTTAGGAGCATATCGATTAACGATATTCCCCTCACGGTCGACCAAGAATTTAGTGAAATTCCATTTTATCGACTTTGATCCCATCACTCCTGGTGCATTTTCAGTGATATAGCTAAATAGCGGATGGGCATCCTTCCCATTCACATTCACCTTGGCAAACATCGGAAAGGTAACACCATGGTTAAGCTTACAATATGAATCAATTTCAAGCTCATCGCCAGGCTCTTGGTTAAGAAACTGGTTACAAGGAAAACCAAGGACCTCCAATCCGTCCTCTTTGTATTGTACGTACAGACTTTGCAAATCATCATACTGTGGTGACAATCCACATTTACTGGCAGTATTAACAATAATCAATACTTTTCCTTTGTATTCCTCAAGCGAAATGGCTTCACCATTAATTTTTTTCACTTCATATTCATAAATGGACATATATGATCTCTCCCTTTTTCCTATTGATGACATTTTACCTTATTTGTAGGAGACTTTACCACTTTTAGTGTGCCCCTTTCATCAGTTGCTCACAGAGTCTTCAACAATTTGCAAAGATTGAAGTAGATACTCCAACATATCTTCTAAATCCTCCATTTGATCTTCCTTAATAAGTCTTCCGAAAGAAATCTCGAATGTTGAAATACTTGAGGGCTTCTCCTTTTTGCTTACCGTTTCAGAAGTTGTCAATGTTATGGTCCTTTGACTTCCCCAAATATTCTCCAGTTCCTTCGAAATACTTTCAATTTCCATCATGTGTAGCTTTCTCGGTATAGCGATAAATAGGTCCACCGCACAACCGGAATGCGCTTCATTTAGGTTGGACTCTAACAGTTCGGAGCTTAAATTCTCAAGTGATGCATATAACTCAAATCCTCCGGTCACATAGACTGTACTCTCGGATTCTTTCATTTCCAATTCAATTTTGTATCTTCTTGCCATCGTTGAGAGATTAACGATATCGTCTCGTCCGATGACTAATATATCCCCAATAAGGTCACGATCATAAATCGCCCCTTCCAATACCACTTTCATATTCTCGAATGCTGTAGGATCAAACAATTTTATACCCCTCTTCTAGGTTCTTAACTATCAAAAAAAAATTATGTATCAAGTTCATCTTCATTTTACCATTCTCCAGAATTCTTATAAGCTTTAAATTAAATTAATAAAATTACTTTTCTATTTGGCAATTTTCTATATAATTGAAATATTATGATTTAAAAAAGGAGGCAAAGCTAACTATGCCGATTAAAATACCAAGACACCTGCCAGCTAAAGAGATTTTAGAAGAAGAAAATATCTTTGTAATGGATGAGGAACGGGCAACCAGTCAGGAAATCCGACCATTAAATATATTGATTTTGAATCTTATGCCTGAAAAAGAGAAAACAGAGGCACAGTTACTGCGTTTTCTGGGAAATACCCCAATTCAAGTAAACATATCGTTTCTAGGATTGAGTACACACGAATCAAAAAACACAAGTAAATTTCATTTAAATCAATTTTATAATTCGTTTGAAGAGATTCGTTCAAAAAAATATGATGGCATGATCATCACTGGCGCACCTGTCGAAAAAATGGATTTTAAAGATGTTGATTATTGGGATGAATTAAAGAATATCATGAATTGGTCCAGCGAAAATGTCACTTCCACTCTACATATTTGCTGGGGAGCCCAAGCTGCTCTCTACCATCATTACGGTATAGGTAAATATGAGCTACCAAAAAAATGCTTTGGCATTTATAAGCACGAGGTTCTCGAGCCGAATGAAAATCTCGTCCGAGGCTTCGATGATTATTTCTTAGCACCACATTCTCGCTATACCGACATTGAATTTCAAAAATTGGTGAATCATTCAGAACTTAAAATCTTGGCAAAATCCGATGAGGCTGGTGTGTTGATCGCCGCTTCTAAAGACTCCAAGAGAATAATGGTGACCGGTCATTTCGAATACGATGCAGGAACGCTTGGTGACGAATACAATCGCGATATCGGACGCGGTATAGAAACCCAACTCCCGGAAAACTACTTTCCCGACAATGACCCATCGAAAACTCCACTACACCGTTGGAAAAGTCACTGTAGCCTCATGTTTTCCAATTGGCTTAATTATTACGTCTATCAATCCACACCATATGAGTGGGATTGAAAGCAAAAGGAAAAAAGAGTGTTATCTCGTTAAATGATTGTTTCTCGGGGATCCTGCCACACTTGACTATATGATAAAACCCTGATTTGGCCATCAGGGTTTTGTTCTTTGCAGCAGCTTATTGATAAAGAAGAATGTAAAGGTCTTACTAAAAATAGCTAAACCGGGCAAGATTACATTATTTTTGCAAATACAGAATATCTTGTTGGATGTTCAAATCCAATAGTGTTTGCCATTGATATGGAAGCTATATTGTCTACACTACAATCCCATCTAGGTGTAATATTCTCCTCCATACAATGATTGATGAATGATTGCGCAGTAACCTTTGCTAAACCTTTTCCTTTCCTTTCGCTCTTAGTTAAAATGTCCATTTCAGCTACCTTTTCGGCTCTGAAAATGGAAGTGCATTCGCTTACAAGTGTATCATTATGGAAGACACAATAACCAAAGCCATTCTCAAGATAATTGGATACCGATCCCCAATACTCTTCATAATACTCTTCATTGAAATAAATAGATTGATGAATGATTTCTGCATTAATTTTTTTCACTGTAAATTCTTTAGGTAGCTTCACCCTATTGTTTATATTTTTAAGCTGGTTAAAAGCAAAAGTGTATCTACTAAAACTATGAACTCTTTCTTCACTTTTAAATAAATCACTTATTGCCTTATCCCATTTTTCAGATGAAGAGAATAATGTGAATCTAGACTGTTCATTTTTATTATATAAATCGACTAATCCATCTTTAAATTCATTATTTGTCTCGTCACCTGTAACATAGAAAATTCCTGAAACAGTTCCTATGAGATAATTATTTTTATTACTTGGATCGCCATAAACAAATCCAGTTATCTTCTTGTTCAGGACTGCGAAGACAAAAGAAGGTGATGCTACCTGAAGGCACTTCTCTACCTCTTCATAATCTGATTCCATTAACTGTAACAACACTTTGCCTCCTTTCTTTAGACATGTAAGAAACGTAAGCATACCACTCAAGAGTTATTACTTAGATTCTTTATCACCGAAATATACTTCTTCATATGGTTGAACTACTACAAAACCCTGTCCCTCAAATTTCATCTGAACGGACTCTCCACTCCCTCTGCCAAAAAATGACTTCAAGGATACATCTGTAACAAAGTCTGGTTGAAGGTTACCAGACCAGGCAACGGTGGCATTTGGATCCGTATAGACAGGGCTATCCTTTTCAACAAGTAAAGTGAGCGGTTCATAATGTGAAGTGAAGGCTACCATTCCATGGCCTTCAAGCCTAACATTGAACAAACCACCAGCCAACAGTCCGGCAATACGACGCATCATTTTAATATCCCACTTTATACTCGATTCAAAGGCAAGTAAATCATTACCGTTTATACAAATGGACTCCCCGTTTAAATGTATGATTGATATTTTCTTTCCTTGATCTGCCACATACAACTTCCCTCTACCAGTCGCTTTCATCAAAGAAGCACCCTCACCAGTAATGGCTTTCTTAAATAATTTTCCGAAACCGTGCTCCAACATTCCTTCTCGTTCAAATTTAATGCTGCCTCGGTATGATATCATCGTCCCCATCTTGGCCCAGATTTGTTGGTCAAGATTAATTTCCAGAATCCGTTCCGTCTCAAGTTCGAATAATCCATGGCCCTTATCCTGCTGTTTCGTTTTTTCGACAAATTGATCCATTTGGTATTTTTCCATCATTGAGTACCTTCTTTTTGAAAGAGGAACAACCACATAAACGAAACGGCCTGTTTCAGTTCTTTTGAAAAGTGGCCTAGCTTTGAATAATCCACCGCTCTTTTCCCGACCCCGGTTTCAGCCACTGCCTTCCATCCACTCTCAAGTGCTAGTTTTTCAAACTCCCAGGCCTGCATGGTATTCATGATGACATCCTCACCTATTAATCGTCGATAACTAAAATTTTTACGTGGCTCCGCCGTTGGTCCAAGTATTCCAAAGCATACGTAGCCCCCTGGCTTTATAATACGGTGTATTTCCTTCATCACCGTTAACGGCTCTCCAGTATATTCAAGTGAATTAATCACCAATGCCGCATCCATTTCTTCATCCTTAAATGGGAGGTTATAAAAATCCCCTTGAGTAAAGGATAGACCTGGTTGTTGATAGGCATATCCGTTAGCGATTTCAATCATGACGTGTGAAAGGTCGATACCCGTTACAGCATAACCCGCTTGAGCGAGTTTCAAAGAACCCATGCCGTCACCACAGCCTATATCTACAACCTTTGCTCCGGCCTCTATATGTTCAGAGAAAAAAGGGATGATACCTTTACGACTACCTGTTTCCCACATTTCCTGTGAATTCTTCGCCCATGTAGGTGCAAAACCGTCCCATTTCTTTTCTGCTTCTTTATGCCAAGTATGTATATTCAAATGTCATACCTCCATTTAAAGTATTCTTTAATCTTTGAATTAAAAAAGCCTCATATACGAAGGACCTACCCATTCGCTGTTCCTTCATTCGTTTTGGTGATTCTTGTCAATTGACATCTATATCCCGCTTTATAGCTATTCTGTTCTAAATCTAAAAATCCTTTTTTTCATTTGGGAATGATTAATAATTCTTAAACAATTAGGATTTTTTGATGCCTGCATTCTATTGATGTCATAAAAAGCTTAAAGCTTATTACAGCACAAAAAAAACTGCCCATGGCAGCTTATTTTGCGTTCTCTTCATTTCTCTTTTGTATATTTCTTAAATCCTCGACCCGACTAGCGGATTCCTCAAAGAATTCAACGAGGTCCCCGATCCGATCTATGGCATTCCAGCTAAGGTGGTGCTCGATTCCTTCAACATCATGGTAGATGTTTTCTTCCTTGACCCCTATCAGTCGCAGCATCTGCTCCAATAATTCATGACGGTAAACGAGCCTTTTACCCACTTTTTTTCCGTTAGCCGTCAAAACCAGCCCACGATACTTTTCATAGATTAAATATTTTTCGTGATCTAGCTTTTGTACCATCTTCGTCACTGAAGAAGGATGTACAGAAAGATTTTCGGCAATATCCGAAACCCTTGCATATCCTTTTTCTTCAATAAGTAAATAAATTTGTTCTATGTAATCCTCCATGCTCGGTGTAGGCATCAGGAATCCTCCCATTCAAACGCATATCTAAAAATCTTACTATAAAAAAAGCCCTGAAACAAGGTTATAACGTCTCAGGACATGGTCAAAAGCGCTTAATCTTGCTTAACAGGCTGATCCGAGAAAAACTTGAAAATGATTTTCTTTTCGGTATCTGACCATATTAAAGCAGCATTAAATGTCCGTTCCCCTTTTTTGAATCCGCTAATCATATCAGTTTCTCCATCTGTTAAGAGCTTTTTAACATTGACTTGACTGATCTTTTTATTGAGGATTTTCTTGGAGATGGTGAAGTTACATTTCGTTTTCTGATAACTTGAACATCCATAGAATTCTCCCTTATCAACCACTTTAGCACCACAAAGCTTACAACTACCTACCGATGTCACACTTTTCTTCTTATAACCCGGCCTTTGGATTGACTCCGTATCAAGCCCTTGAAAATCCCAGGCTTCAGAAGATTCGACGGCATCACTGATGATTTTCGTGGACATCTTTTTAACGGCTTCCATGAAAGCCCCCGCAGAAGCCTTACCTTGACCTATTTCCCTAAGGCGCTGTTCCCATTTAGCCGTCATTTCTGGAGAAGCAAGGATTTTTTCGCCAATCGCGGTGATGAGGACCTTCCCCTTATCCGTAGCAAATACCTGATTTTTCTTAACATCAATATATTTACGATCCTTCAGCATGGTAATGATCCCTGCACGTGTTGCTTCGGTCCCCAAACCTTCTGTTTTCATCAGGACCTTTTCGAGCTCTTCGTTATCCAGGTGCTTGCCCGCCGTTTTCATCAGCGTAATCAGCTGACCCTCCGTATATCGCTTAGGAGGTTGGGTTTTCCCTTCTTTCACTTTCACGTTGGTTACCTGTCCAGAATCTCCTTGTTTAAGGATTGGTAAAAGAACATCATCATCTTTCTCATCTTGAAAAATGACCTTGCGCCATCCTTCTTGAATCTGTTGCTTACCCTTTGAAATGAACTCTGCCCTTTTCTCGACCATAGTCTTGATGGTCGTATAATCGAAAATAGCCTTTTCATAATGAGCCGCAATCAGCCTGCGAACAACTAAGTCATATATATTACGTTCCTCACCGGAAAGTCTTTTTGGATCAACAACCTGTTCAGTCGGAATGATTGCATAGTGATCAGTGACTTTTTTCTCGTTAACAAATCGTTTATTACCCATGATACTTGGTTGAGGTAATGGGAAAAACGATTGATATTCCGAAAACCCACTTAATTTTTGCATAATGTCTGGGAAAGTTTCAGCTTCGCCTTCTGTGACATAGTTGGAATCCGAACGTGGGTAGGAAACAATTCCTTTTTGATATAAACTTTGAACAATGTCCAAGGTCTTTTTCGGTGAGTATTTATAGATTTTATTTACAGTTGCTTGCAACGACGACAAATTGAATAAGAGTGGAGGCTGAAATTCTTTTCTTTCAGTGGCCAAATCGGCGATTTCAGCTTCTTTCCCCTTGCAAAAAGCAGCTATTTTTTCTGCCATCTCTTTTGTAAGGATTCTCGAATCATTATTTTGCTGCCATTTCCCCTGATATTTCTTTCCGTCCATCTTGAAGTCTGCGAATACTTCCCAAAACGGTTCTGATTTGAATCGGTCAATTTCCATTTCCCTCTTGACTATTAAAGCAAGAGTCGGTGTCTGAACCCGACCTGCTGAAAATACATCCGATACACCCTTTTTCTTCAAGAGGATGCTATACACTCTTGAGGCATTCATGCCTACGACCCAATCCGCACATGCTCTCGTATATGCTTCATGATAGAGCGGCCTCGTCTTTTCTTCACTTATGAGATTTTGAAACCCTTCATAGATCGCTTTTGGTGTCAGTGAGGAAATCCACAACCGTTTCATCGGTTTTTGGACATGACAAAGTTGAATGATATTACGTACAATCAATTCCCCTTCTCGCCCGGCATCCCCAGCATGAATGATCTCATCTACATTCGACTTTCTCAGCAGCGCTTTCACCACATTGAATTGCTTGGCCTTTTGGCGGGTCACTTCATATTGAAATTTATCGGGTATCATCGGCAGGGTATCAATCGACCATTTTTTCCAGTTTGAATGATACGTTTCCGGCGATACGAGCTGACATAAATGTCCGACTGCCCATGTTACATAAGCGCCATCCGGGAAAAGCTCATTCGGCATGATTTCTATATATCCTTGCTGTTTCTTCGATTTGAATTGAGCTGCCAACGTTGAACCTTGATCTGGTTTCTCGGCAATGATCAGCTTCATATTATCTTCACCTAATCCGTTACAAAATAACTTTCACTCTTATTATACCTTAATTATAAGAATCGGAAAGATATGGCCTCGTTTTTGTCTTGGCTCAACATCTAGAAAAAATCGACCCTTTTCTAGGCTTGAATATAGGAAATGATAGTTTGTATCTATTCGAAAAGTAGTGTGTATTCGACATAAAAAGACGACTACCTTATTGATAGTCGACTCTCCTAGTGAATGCATTCATTCATGGATTGATTATTTAAAGACTTTAGAGATGATTTCCTCTGTTGTCATTTCACTATCTATCACATATGAACCAGGACGTAAATTGTTCGCTTTGCCTCTTTTTTCAACTTCATCAAAGAATTCTTTAGCATCCGCTATGATTCTGGACCGTTTAAGATTTTTACCCACATCAATACTTGTCATGCCCTTAGAGACTTTCAGCACGGAACGGTATATGATCTTTTCTTTGGGTCCTTTATCCTCCGCTACAGCTTGATTGGACTTCAATTCATCAAGTTGCTCTTCATACTCTTTCTCTGTATGAATGACATATCCTTCTGAAGTTAGCTTGCTTTTCATTTCATCTACCGTTAATTTTTCTAAAGTTTGTGTATTCGCCGTTTCTTCAGTATCGAAGAAATACACTGCTCCGCATATACCTGCTGCAACAAAGAGGCCACCGGCAAAGCTGCGCATCGATTTAGATGTCATTGGCAACTTTTCTCCTTTCTTCCTTTGCTTTTATATAAGGAACAAGCATGTCTTGTATTTCTTCTATTGACCGTTCTTTTTTGGCCGCTATGCTGTCGAGTGAATATCCACGCTTATATAAATCTAGTACATCATGCAACAAACTCCACTTTTCAGAAGATCCTGCGAGTAATCCCGCTTCTTGTGCCATAATTTCAGAATCTATCTCAAGATTTCTGATTTGCATTTGTAATTGGCTCACTTCATCTCCAAAAGTACTAGTAATCTGTTCGATTTGCTGTTCTATTTTCATAGAGTCCGTCTTAAAAAACGAAACAATGAACAGAATAACTGCGACACCGAACAAAATGGCTAATGCCCATGACATCATTTTATTCCCTCCTTAACCTTATACAACTTCTAGCTTACTCATTATATATGGATTCAACCGAAAACTCGATTCAAAATTGTCGAACCTTAGGAAAACCAAACAAAAGTCATGCATTTATGACAAAAAAATACGAAATTACTAATTTATTTATAAATTTTTATGTATAAACCCTTATTTCTTTTGTCGAATATTCCCCCTAAAAGAATCACTAACCCTTCCAATCAAACCATTCAAAGAAACCGCAATCCTTCTATATACCAGTAAAGTATAATACATGACAAATAATTCTCTACGAGTTAGAATAAAGATATTGTGCTTTTTGAATTATTTCATAGTCCATAAATACCCCTTACTTTAGTGATAAGGGATAATCCAGCAAAATAACTGATTAATGTAAAGGTAAACATTTTATAAACCATTAAAAAGGGCTTCTTAATCAAAAGTAACATATATATTCTAGAGGAGGATACAATGAATATAAAAATCAATAATTTTCCACAATTTATGCAAAATGAGATGAAGAAAATTCAAACAAAATTGAATCCCCTATTAAAGAAAAACATGAAATATGGTTTCTTTTCTACCATAATGATTGGTTTCTCCATCATCAATCTTTTTTTCCTATTGTTTAAAAATGATTCCCACCCGATTTCCAAAATAGCACTATGCATATACGCTCTTATAGGCGCCATAGGATTTGCTCTGATGAAAGAAAACAAACATAATAAAAGAGAAATTATAAAAATGAGCCAAAAATATGTGCTAGAGAGAATGAAAAAAAGCGGTTATATATCCGAGGCAAGAAAAAATAATTACTATCAAAAAGTCAATGAATATCCTTTATTGACAATGAATGTCTTTCTTGAATTTCTAGCTGAAGAAGAGCAAAGAAAGAACGACTCTTCCAGCAATGAAAAAAGATGAAACAAGTCTTTACGTTTATAATTTCGGATTTACATTCACTATAATTCAATGTTAAAGGGAACTCGATAACTTGGTCGGGTTCCCTTTTTTAATCAAGTTCGGATTTATTTGCTCTTGCAGTCATCGCCTTGTTCTTATTCCATACTTTAGTTTTCATGAATATGGTAGCCAGTCCAATGATCACGATGAATAACAGGCTTACGAAGAAACCAGGACGAATCTCTTTTTCAAGGAGAGTGCCACAAATGGTTACTAGTATTAACGCCATACCGAACCCTCCTGTAACTTTACTCCATAGTTTATGTTTGAGCACTTTAAATGAAGAAAGGATGATAAAACTCCAGTTATACAAAAGTAATATACCGGCTGATGTTGTAATGTATTCATAAATCTTTCCGGGCAGAAGCAAGGCAGTGATTATTGACCCTAAAAGCCCTATTGTCGCTAGCAGTAGAGAGGATAATGGTACGTCTCTGAAATTTCTCATTTTTTTCATGAAAATGGCTGGTGCATTGCCATCATCGGCAAGCGTAACCAATAGGTTTGTAACCCCAAATAATGAAGCTGTCATTGCTGAAAAACCTGCAATAATGATGGCACCATTAAAAACATGGGGAAAAAAGGTCAAATGATAGCTATCAAGTGCCGCAACAAACGGGCTTTCTTTATCACTAAAAGCATCTAATGAAACCATGGTCACTGCTAGCCCCAATGATACTACATAAATGATTGTAAGTACTAAAAGCATTATAGTTCCAGCTTTTTGGGAATCTTCTTTCTTTTTCAACTGCATCGCCATCAAACCGATCACTTCAATGCCTCCAAAGGCATAAAAAGCATAAATGAGCGATGTCCAAAAACCTACCCATCCCTTCGGAAATAATTCATGATACGTATTCGGAAATGAGGGAAGTTTTCCGCCATCTAGGCCAAACAAACCTACAACCGCACATATGGCTATGATGATGAACATAACGATTGCTGCTGTCTTAATGACTGCAAGGATATTTTCAACCCTATCAAAGCCTTTAGTGCCCAACAATACTACTATAATGGACACGAGTGCAAAACCTGTAGCAAAAAGCCATAATGGGACCTTAGGAAACCAAAACTGGGAGAGTAGCGAGAGCGCGGTCAACTGGCTTCCCATGATCAAGATATTGGAGGACCAATAATTCCAGCCACAACTAAAGCCGGCCCACCTACCAAACGCCTTATTAGCATAATAACAAAAAGAACCTTTTTGAGGATCGGCCGCCGTCATTTTAGCTAACAAATTATAAACGATATATGTTCCCAGCGCTGCTAATATAAATGATAATACAATAGAGGGTCCCGTTGTTTTAATTCCTATGGTCGATCCAAGAAAATAACCCGTTCCAATTGTGCAACCAACACCGACTAAGGACAGTTGCCACCATTGCATATCGCCCTGTTGTTCACCGGAGGAGTTTAGGCCCTTCCCTGTACCTACCTTCCCATTCGCTGAATTGCTATCATTTTCCTTCATAAGGTTCCCCCCTTCCATAACCCATAGTATGAATAAAGCTACCATGAATTATGTTAGGAAACATTCCCATATGAAAGCCAAAAAAACTGTAGTTTGATGTGAAAAGATTCATGTAGATTATGTAACGATGGCAGTGATGCCTTGATAGGCAAAATAAATTCCAAACCCAAACAACGATACCCCAGAGGTAATGGAAATGACCATCAAACTTTTTTCCGTCAAAAACTTCCAAAATCCATTTGTCAGTAGGGTTACGAAAAAATCCTGATTCCTTTATCTATTCGATCCGAATTGACAGGACCAATTGGTGCAGCAAGTGTTAGACCTAAGAAAAAATAACTCAATAGCAACTGTACACTCAAAGAAGCAACACTCCATTCGAGTTAGGTAATAACTTGTACATTCTATGTTACAATCCTTTACCTATTCACTTTTACCGGAAAAAGAGGTGAATAGCCTTTCTCTATTTCTACTATTATTTTGGATGAAATACATGTTTATAACTGGACAGGATAACACATAGTTCAAAAAATGGTGGTCTTTCTTCCTTTCCGCGCATAAGGGGAAGCACGCCCTGCAAGGCTCGATCCAGAAAGAATGTATCTTGTTTATTAAAGAGTGAAAAAAAATGGTTTGCAAGTCCATTAGTTTGAATACATTCAAATAAGCAAGATTATTGGAGGGGTGATAATTTGGATTTGGGCGTGTTTTTCAGCTATATATTCTTAGGGTTGTCGTTAGCGGCTCCTATCGGTCCTATAAATGCCTCTCAAGTAGACATAGGGATTAAGAAAGGTTTTTTACATTCCTGGATTTTTGGCTGGGGTGCCATTTTAGCAGATGCTGTCTTTATTGTCCTCGTCTTTTTTGGTTTCATCCACTTTATGGACAACTCTTTCTTGAAGACCTTTCTATGGCTATTTGGGTTTTTCGTACTAACCTATACAGGAATCGAGAGCCTCTTAAGTGCTGGTAAAATCGAGGTTCATGGTAGGAAAATGGATGACCGGCTCGTTTCTTCATTCTTTTCAGGATTCATCATGGCCCTTTCGAATCCTTTATCCATTATGTTTTGGTTAGGAATTTACGGTTCTATTCTTGCCAATTCGGCATCAAAATATGATATACATCATTTACTTTTATATAGTACTGGTATCCTGATCGGTCTTTTAGCCTGGGATTCCATGACGGCCATCATTTCCAGCACGCTTAAAAAGTTTTTATCTAAATCGATACTAACCGGTATTTCGATTCTATCAGGAGTCTCTCTAATAGGAATCGGAATATACTTTTCAATTCAAGCAGCCAAGCTAATATTTACATAAAAGTGATTGAAGATAAATATTTTTCCTAATTTGTGAAAAATGATAAGGAAGTTTCGTCCAGTTATATTACCAGTAAATAAATATAGCAGATATTGTTATCAGATATGGAGCATCTTTCAAAAAGGTACCTTCTCTCAAAATCCTTCATGCCCTGATTATGAGCCACGTCGACAAAAAAAGGGGCTGTCTAATAAGTCCCTAAAATAAAACAGGTGGAGAAAAACAACTCGTTTTTCTCCACCTGTTTTTCTATTGTTATAATTATTCATT